>JAFSYD010000347.1 GCA_017443685.1 Lachnospiraceae bacterium
CCTGGCTTGTCCCATATCGGCGGAGGAGCGCGAGAAAGAGGCGCTGTCGGTTGAGGACGGCGTACCGGTCGCCGTGGGTACGGTGGGATATTCCGCGCCAGAGCAGTTCAACGGCACGGGCGCCGGGCCGGAGGCGGATGTGCATGCGATAGGCATGCTGATAGACAGCTGCTTGGGCGACAATATGCCGAAATGCTGGCGGCGAATATACCTTTCGGCGACGGCATCCAATCCGAAGTCGCGTTATCAAAACATGGCGGAATTACGGAAGGCGATAAGCAGACGCCATTGGAAAAAAGTGATTTTCCTTGTTTTAGGTGTCATCATTGCAGGGGCACTTGCGTTTCTGCTTATGGATGCGATGACAACAGGCAAACCTTCAAAGGAAACCAAAGTGCAACTAAAAATAAAAGGAATATGATTTTCCTGTCATTCATTAACTTAATAGGCATATCATAATTCTGTATGAAAACGAAATTACTATCCACGTTAGTCTTTGTGCTTGCAATAGCTTCGACGGCTTTTGCCGAAGTGACGCTAAAAAATGGAATCGGCGACCGGATTCTGGTGTCGGTTGGAAGCGGCGTTACGCTTGCAAAGCCGGTTTCAATCGATTTGATGCCGACAAATGCTCCGGTATCCAACGCCAGCTATTCCATTCGCTGCCGGATCATCTATGAAGATGATGACATTCCGTCTCCAACGGAGGATTCGCTTGATCGTGTATGCGACACATGGGAACTCTTGAATAAATGGCTGCGGGAATTTGTTTCCGGCAGGTATGCGGGGATGGAATATGAAGATCTTATTGCGTATTATTATGCAAAGGACTTGTCGGTAGAGATCAACGACCTGTTTCCCCGTTACGTCGAAGAGCAAATGGAGGAAATGGCAGCAGAAGAACGTCCCAATATCAAGACTGTTACCGTAGAAGTGGAGGCGGAAGGTGAATTGCGAAACGCGCTTATTCGGCTCATGGAATCGGATACGGGCGAAGAGCAGAATTGACATCCGTTCTAGTTGCCGGTAGGCCAAACCTCCTCTGCCGTTGATCGGCCGGGGAGGTTCCTTGTTTTTGTGAAATCGTGTAAGAAAAACTTTCGCCCGCGACAGTTTCTTGTGGGCGGAATGGTTTTCGTCTCAGCAAACATAAAAGGCATGAAGCGTGGAATACGAAAGCAGTTTTGCGGGGATGCGGTTGCCGAGGCGCTGTGCGCAATAGGGCAGCGCCGGGGCAGTTGCGATCCCGCACCGTGGGACTTTACGGAGGAAGAAAGGTTCAAGATGTTCAAGCATCTTATGCATAGCCACGTCTATCCGGGTGCTAACCTTTTCGGATACGACGGGCGGACCACCTACTCGTGGACCTATTCGATCTGGACATGGCAGCACGGCGGCAAGCGCAAGTTTGTCAAAGAGGTCCGGGCGGCCGCCCAGGCGGAACTGGCGGAAGCGGACTATGAGGTTTACGATCTGACGCCGATACGATGCCTGATCGGCGATAGCGGGCCGCGGTTCTGCCGCATGCTCGCGGCAGAAGATGCCGCCGCAATGGGACAGCGGATGAATGGCATGGAGGCGGATCTGGCGATGTTGGACAAGAAGCTAAAAAGGGTTTACGGCGTGCGCGGGGCGCCCGCCCTACCGGGCGAATTTCGATATCACGCCATCGCACCGGTGTCGCTCAATATCGGGGCGGATTTCATCAAAGAGAACCTGCC
>JAFSYD010000348.1 GCA_017443685.1 Lachnospiraceae bacterium
CTTCCCAAAGAAATCCTGCGCATAATCCACCGCACCGTCAGCCAGCGGTACATTCTCCATGGGTATCGTCGTCACCTGGAACATTTCGCCCGCGCCCTCGGCATCGCTGCCCGTGATGATCGGCGTGTGGACATATACAAAATCCCTCTCCTGGAAGAACGTATGGATCGCATATGCCGCCAGCGACCGTACCCGAAATACCGCTTCGAACGTATTCGTCCGCGCCCGAAGATGCGTCAGTGTCCGAAGAAACTCCATCGAATGCTTCTTCGGCTGCAGGGGATAATTCGGCGTGGACGCACCCTCGATCACAACCTCTGCTGCCTGCATCTCGAACGGCTGCTTCGCATCCGGCGTCAGTACGATCTCGCCTGTCGCGATCACGGCCGCACCGACGTTCTGCTTTGCGATCTGGCCAAAATTATCCACCTTATCCGCCGCGAACACTACCTGCAGCGGCGTAAAGAAGGTGCCGTCATTCAACATAATGAATCCGAAGGTTTTCGAATCGCGGATATTGCGGATCCAGCCGCCGACCGTGACCGTCTTCCCGCCGTATTCCTCCTTCTTTCGGAACAATGTCCGAATGTCTGTCAATTGTTTTTCCATATATCTGTCCTTTCTTAAAATATTAATATATTAATCCTTTACCAAATGCACGTCAAGCTGATTATACGGAATGCCGATGCCGTTCGCATCAAAGCTCAGCTTGATCTCCTCGAGCGTCCGCCAGCGCACCGTCCAGTAATCCGCGGTGGCTACCCAGAAGCGGAGGCCTAAGACCACGGCGCTTTCCCCGAGCTCGTCGACATATACCTGCGTCTCCTCACCGGCAAGCCGCTTCTCCTCATCTTCCACGATCTGCTCAAGGATGCCCTTCGCCTTTGCTAAGTCATCGTTATAACCGATGCCGACATTGAGATGGATCATCCGCTTGTCGCTCATCGTCGCGTTCGTCAGCGACGAATTAGCCAATGCGCCGTTCGGGATCACGATCACCTTGTGGTCGATGGTCTTCAGCTTCGTATAGAAGATCGTGATCTCCGATACCACCCCCTCGTTGCGGTGGGTATCCTCAATGATATAATCCCCCACCACGAAGGGACGCAGCACGAGGATCAGGATGCCGCCTGCCAGATTCGACAGGGAGCCCTGCAGGGCGAGACCCGCTGTCAGGGCGATGGATGCAACCGCCGCGGCGATGGATGCCGTTGACACGCCAAAAAGGGTCAGTATGACGACGAAAAGCACCGCATACAGAATCGCCCGCGCCATGGACGTGATGAACTGAATCGCGCCCTTTTCCACCTTGCGCAGCTCCAGCGGCTTGCGGATGAGCTTGATCACAAGCGTGATCAGACGCGCGCCGATCACATAGACGATGATCGCGAAGATCACCGACCAGAAGAACCCGATCACCTCCGGCAGTGTCGAATACAGATAACTTTTTACCACGCCGTCCGGCAGATTCCTGATGAGCCCCCGGACGACCGATTCCGTTCCCGATATGATCTCTTCCTGCTGCTCTAACATTTGCTTCTCCCCTTTCATAAATACATATTATCTTTTACAGCGAACAGATACATTTTACCAAAGAACACCCCTTGCGCACAACCCTCTTTTCTTTTTCTTAAAGAAGGAGTATACTAAAGCTTAGTGTGGCAGGCGCCAATTAACTATACATTCTGACATGCGCATAATGTACAGCTAATTGGTACATGACAGACTGGTGAACTATCAGCTCCATCGGTGATTCATTTTTTTGCCTGATCTGGGCATGACACATGGCAACACACACAAAGGAGACAGTATATGTATCAACAGGAAATCGGCACACAGCCGATCGGAGTTGTCGGCATCGGCGCATCCGCGGGAGGACTCGAAGCCTTACAACAATTTCTTACTTTCTTACCATCGAATACGGGCATGGCGTATGTCATCATCCAGCATCTCGCACCGAACCACAAGAGCCTTTTAGCTGATATTCTGGGCAAATACTCAGCGATGCCGGTGACGGAGATCCGCGAC
>JAFSYD010000349.1 GCA_017443685.1 Lachnospiraceae bacterium
CAAAACAGCCGGCAAGGGTCACAAGGGTCAGAACGCACGCTCCGGCGGCGGTGTAAGACCCGGCTTTGAGGGCGGTCAGATGCCTCTTTACAGAAGAATTCCCAAGAGGGGCTTCAAGTGCATTAATACAAAGGAGATCGTGGCAATTAATGTCAACCTGTTAAACGTATTTGAAGACGGTGCTGTTGTTGATATCGCAGCGCTTCAGTCAAAGGGTCTTGTTTCAAATCCCCGTGACGGCGTTAAGATCTTAGGCAACGGTGAGCTTTCCAAGAAGCTGAATGTCAAGGTTAACGCATACAGCGCGGCAGCAAAAGAAAAGATTGAAGCCGCAGGTGGAACAGCAGAGGTGATTTAATGTTTGAGACATTAAGAAACGCTTTTAAAATCCGCGAGCTGCGGCTGCGGATCCTGTTCACATTCGCGATGCTGGTCGTCGTACGTGCCGGCTCGCAGCTGCCGGTTCCGGGTGTGAATCCGGATGTGTTCAAGAATCTCTTTGCAAATGCGGGAGATTCGATGAACTTCTTTGATGCGATCACCGGCGGTTCGTTTGAGCAGATGTCCGTATTCGCACTGAACATCACGCCTTACATTACATCATCGATCATCATGCAGCTCTTGACGATCGCGTTCCCGAAGCTGGAAGAGATCCAGCGGGACGGCGAGCAGGGGCGCAAGAAGATCACGCAGATCACACGTTACTTAACGATCGGTCTGTCAATTTTAGAGTCCGGAGCGATGGCATACGGATTCGGCAGAGGCGGATACTTAACGGCATTCAATGCGCTGACCGTGTTAGAGGTGATGGCGACGCTTACTGCCGGTTCGGCGATCCTGATGTGGATCGGTGAGCGGATCACGGAGAGAGGTATCGGCAACGGTATTTCCATCGTCCTGATCATCAACATCATTTCGCGGATACCGGGCGATCTTGCGGCACTGTATGAACAGTTCATCGCAGGGCGTTCCGCGGCGAGAGGTGTACTGGCAGCTGTCATTATCGCAGCGATCATCATCGGCGTTATCGTACTTGTTGTTATCTTACAGTGTGCGGAGCGGAGAATTCCGGTACAGTACTCAAGAAAGATCGCGGGACGGAGAATGGTAGGCGGCACGTCCACCTACATTCCGATGAAGGTCAACACCGGTGGTGTTATTCCGGTCATCTTCGCACAGTCGCTTTTGCAGACGCCGGTCATCATTATGTCGCTGCTTGGCAAGAGCGGCGGGACAGGATTCTGGTCCAACGTATTGCGCGGAATGTCGCAGTCGAACTGGTTTAATCCGAACAACTGGATCTTCACGATCGGAGCGGTGGTATATATAGCGCTTATCATAGCATTTGCGTATTTCTATACATCGATCACGTTCAATCCGCTGGAGATCGCGGACAATATGAAGAAGCAGGGCGGATTCATTCCGGGCATCCGGCCGGGCAAGCCGACGAGCGAATACCTGGCTAACGTGCTTTCGAAGATCGTACTGATCGGTGCCATCGGACTTTGTATCGTGGCGATCCTGCCGATCATGTTTAACGGGCTGTTCGGCGCAAGCGTATCGTTCGGCGGAACGTCGCTGATCATCATTGTCGGCGTTGTCATCGAGACCTTGAAGCAGGTGGAATCGCAGATGATGGTTCGCAACTACCGTGGATTTTTAAGCGAGTAACAACGGGTAATGTGCGGACGGCACAAGTTGTATATTTTACGAAGGGGGAACAAAATGAAAATTATCATGTTAGGCGCACCGGGCGCAGGAAAAGGCACACAGGCAAAGCAGATCGCGGATAAGTACACAATCCCGCATATTTCGACCGGCGATATCTTCCGTGCGAATATCAAGAACAACACGGAGCTGGGCAGGAAGGCGAAGGAGTATATGGATCAGGGACTGCTGGTGCCGGATGAGCTGACCTGCGACCTCGTGATGGACCGCATCAAGGCGGACGACTGCAAGAACGGATTTGTTTTAGACGGATTTCCGCGGACGATTCCGCAGGCAGAGGCTCTGGACAAGGCATTGTCCGCGATCGGTGAGAAGATGGATTTCGCGATCGACGTTGACGTGCCGGATGAGAATATCGTTAACCGCATGTCGGGACGGCGTGCATGCGTAGAGTGCGGCGCAACCTATCATATCGTAGCAATTCCGCCGAAGACGGAAGGTATCTGCGACAAGTGCGGTGCAAAGCTGATCCTTCGCGATGACGATAAGCCCGAAACGGTGCAGAAGCGTTTGGATGTATATCACGAGCAGACGCAGCCGCTGATCGATTATTATAAGGGTCAGGGCATTTTAAAATCCGTCGACGGAACGCAGGAAATGGAAAAGGTATTTGCCGATATCACGGGAATTTTAGGAGTTTAAGATGATATTTGCAAAATCCAAGGCGGGACATGACAAGGATGAAATCTATTATGTCTATGCCGAGGACGGGGCGGATGTGATCCTGGTGAACGGCGACAGGCGTACCATGGAATATCCGAAAAAGAAGCGCAAGAAACATATACAGCCGATCAACCGGATTTCGGCGGAAGTGCAGAGGATCTTGGAGGAGCCGGACGTGCTTACCGATGAGGCGATCCGGAAAGCGTTGAAAAAGTATCAGGAGGAGAGAATTGTCGAAAGCAGATGTCATTGAAGTAGAAGGAAAAGTTTTGGAGAAATTGCCAAACGCGATGTTTCAGGTAGAGCTGGAGAACGGGCATCAGATATTGG
>JAFSYD010000033.1 GCA_017443685.1 Lachnospiraceae bacterium
CACGTATCCAGCTTGGAAGGCTGGTGTTCTACCATTGAACTACACGTGCGTGAACGAATGGTATTTTACGACACTTTCTTGCCTTTGTCAAGAAAAAACGCACCTTTCATTCAATTTTTTATCCGAAATGATATTGGGATAATGCAGGCCCCGCCGGATAACGCCGGGGCTTGCGGCTTTAAATGTTCTGCGGCAGCTTAATATTGATATTTGTATAATAGAACTCGTTTTCGGGATCCTTATCGTGGAGCAGCTTGCGCATGACGATCTCGACAGACTTCGTCCCTTCCACATACGGCTCCTGGCTGATCGCTGCGGTGATGATGCCCTTCGCCATGAACTCCTTCGTCGCTGAGATCTCATCAAATGTGATGCAGGTGAAATTCGAGCGCACCGTCATCTGATAAAGGCTTTTTAATCCGCCGTACAAACCGCCTGCCGTGAAAAGAAATGCCGTTAGCGTCGGATGCTCGATCGCGATCCGCTGGCAGGTCTCGTAGCATTTATAATCTTCGTCCTTGCACTCCCGGATCGTTTCAACCGCGATGTCCGGATAGTTCTTCTTTACCTCATCCAAAAATCCCTGCACGCGCTCGGCATGGGAGGATACTTTATTCGAACCGGTGATGATGCCGACTTCTGCCTGACCGTTCGTGATCATCCCTAAAAATGCGCCGGCGGTACGGCCCGCGCGGTAGGTGTCGTTGCCGACATATGCCAGGCGTTTGGTGTCGGGTATGTCGGAGTTGATCGTAACGACCGGGATCCCTTTTTTGTCAAAATCATTGATCCGTTCGCGAACGGCGTCGTCGATGAACGGAGAGAAAATGAGCCCGTCGATATCCTCTTTTGCCATGTCGTCAAGTGCCGTAAGCTGTGCTTCGAGCGTGACCTCGATCTCACGGATGATCAGCTTGATCTCGCATTGTGACGAGAGCTTTTCGATCTCATCGCGCATGCCGGCTTCAATGTCCTCGCAAAGCTTGTCCTTGCCTCCGAAGATGATGACGCCGAGCTTATAGCCTTTTCGCTCGGGCGCTAATGATACGGCAACCGCCTTCGGATCATAGTCCATCTGCTTTGCGACATCGAGAACCTTCTTTTTTGTAGTGTCACTGACGCCGCCGCGATCGTTCAAAACCTTTTCCACCGTGCTTGATGATACGCCGGCCTTGTCTGCGATTTCTTTCATTGTTGGCATATGGTATAGTTCCCCCTTTCAAAATTGAGGCGCTTTTGATATACGCCGTCCATTAACATTTACTTTACCACAATTCGCTTTGTAAAAAAAGAAGAATTGAAATTTTTTATTTTTTTCGTGCGAACATGGAACAGAATTGTTATAATGAAAAAAATCAGATCGTTGCGATCGTGAAGATGAGGGGGATATTTCCATGAAAATATATCTGATCCGTCATGCGGATCCTGACTATGAGAATGACAGCCTGACCGAGCTTGGCAGGAAAGAGGCGTCGCTTTTGGCGGAGCGGCTTAAGGATGAGCGGATTGACTACATCTATGTGTCCACAATGGGGCGGGCGATGGAGACGGCAGGTTTTACACAGAAGCTTCGTCACCAGAAAGCGGAAGCTGCGAACTGGCTGCGGGAATTTGATACGAAGATTTCCCGCCCGGACAAAGATTTCCAAATGGGGATCGCATGGGATATCCTGCCGGACTATTGGACAAAGGAAGAGGATTTTTTCAATGTCCATACGTTCCCGAAGGCGAATATGATGCATGATTCGTTTGTGCCGATGCATTACAGGGATGTCTGTGATAATCTGGATCGCATGCTGGCAAAGCACGGCTACGAACGTGAAGGGGATTATTATCGCGCCGAGCGGGCAAATGATGACGTGATCGCCCTGTTTTCCCATTTTGGCTGCGGCTGTGTGATCTTAAGCCATCTGCTGAATATCTCGCCGACGCTGCTTTGGCATGGTTTTGCGGCTGCGCCCGCGTCTTTGACCGAGATCGTAACGGAGGAGCGCAGGAAGGGAATCGCGTCCTTTCGGGTGAACCATTACGGGGACACTGCCCATCTGGATGCGGCGGGACTGCCGAGGAATGTGGCGGCGCGTTTTTGCGAAATGTATGACAACGAAGACGAGAGGCACGATTAAGGCAGGGGAAGGTTTGCATATTACGGGGATTTGCAATGCAGGAGAACGTTAAGCTTTATCAACCGCAGGTCGAAGCGATGACAACGACCAAAGAATGGGGCGTCCGGATCACGGAAATGATGATCGTGGCGCACACTTCGCTTTTGGTGTTTTTCTTTATGCTCGGCGTGTATCCGATGGTGGCTGTTAACACGTTGAGTCTTGCGGCGTATTTTTCCGGTTTTTTCCTGATCAGAAAGAATGCGGGCATCTATATGGAGGTGCTTGTTTCCGAGGTGCTCATCCACGCGACGCTTGCCATTGTTTTTGTGGGGTGGTCGTGCGGCTTTCAGTTCTATGCTTTTTCCATGATACCGGCGGTCTTTTTTGCGGATCACACCATCAGGAATGACGGTCAGCCGACGGCGCATCCGATGCTGTTTTCCGCGATCGTGATCGTGGATTTCTGGTTCTGCCGATTCATAGGATACTTTGCGCATCCGATTTATGAGGTGCGCAGCGAAATCGCATTTTGGACGAGTACGTTTAACGGGACAATGATCCTTTTGATGCTGCTTTTGTTCTCGACGGTTTATGTACGGCGGATTTTGGAAATTGAGAACGAGCTGGTGACGAACGCGGAATTTGATGAGCTGACAAAATTACCGAACCGCCATTATCTTGATCGCCTTTTGGATGAAAATCAGATCGGTATGGCGGGCGGCATTGAAGAGTTTTCAATCGCGATTCTGGATATTGATAATTTCAAAAAGGTCAACGACCGCTTCGGCCATCTGGCGGGCGATCAGGTTTTGAAAAAATTAGCCGGTATCCTTGCGCGGGCGGCCAACGATAATGAAGATGTGTTCGCGGCGCGGTGGGGCGGCGAGGAATTTATGCTGCTGGCAACGGGGAACGGTGCGTATGATAAGATGATTGAGCTGACGGAAGAAGTCCGGCGTGAGCTGGAGCGGTCCGTGGTACATTTTGACTATTGGCAGATCGTGGTGACGGCGTCCATCGGCGTGTCGGGAACCGAGCGGCCGCGCAATTTCAAAGAAATGACCGAGGAAGCGGACAAATGCCTGTATGAGGCAAAAGGCTCCGGCAAAAATAAAGTGATCGGTGCAAAAGAGCGGAAGCCGGCGTAGGGAAGTGATCCCGGTGCCGCCCGGCGAACGAAGTGATGGATTGCGGAGCCGGCAGCCGACAGCGCGGGCCGCATATCGGCGTCGCTTGTATATGGAGCCAAGTACTGTCCCGCGAACGAAGTGATAGATGTTTTTCTGAAATCTATTGATTTTGTAGAAAAACACTATGCAGAGTAGTGGCTGACAGCACTGGCATCCGGACGGACGCA
>JAFSYD010000350.1 GCA_017443685.1 Lachnospiraceae bacterium
TATTCTTGTCAAACTGCCCGAAAATATTACCGATATCCGTGGATGGAATTTGTAATTTGATCTCTTCGTTTTGCACTGTAAGCAGGCTCCTTCTACTTATGGTATGGTTCATTGCGCATGATCCGAAAAGCCCGGTAAATCTGCTCCGTTAAGATCACCCGCATCAGCTGATGGGGAAAGGTCATTTCAGAAAAGCTGATCCTCTCGTCACATTCGTTTAAAACAGCCTCGGACAATCCAAGCGACCCGCCGATCACAAATAAAAGATGCGATACCCCGGCGTTCATTTTCTGCTCGATATTTTCGGCAAACGCGACCGAATCCATGCTTTTCCCATTGATCGCCAACGCGATCTTAACGTCGGCACGCTCCATACTTTTTAACAGACGCGCACCCTCTTTTTCCAGAACGATCGCCCGTTCCCTTTGTGTTGGCTGCTCTTTGGTTGGCTCATCCGCGACCTCGATCACGTCGATCGCGGCATAGCGCTTAAGGCGCTTTACATACTCGCCCACCGCCTCCCTGAAAAAAGCCTCTTTGATCTTGCCGACGCATAATATCGTAATTTTCATTATGGTATGTACACATAATTGTAACGGGCAATGTCGCTTGACATATTCCGCTCATTGATCACTATGACCGACAACACGTGATTGCCTTCGGGTATCAGGACCGGCTCCGTATAGAGCATCGAATAGACGGTCGGATTGGAGCCGTCCCAGGTGTAATAGATCTTCCCGCCCGGGACATTCGTCTTTATCGTAACGTAGGTTTCCTCATGGTAAGTTCCGCTTTCCTGGAGCACATTCGGCTTGTCTGGCTGCGGGTATTTGACCACGTAAATCTTTTCTGTGACCGGACCCTTCTCGTTGTCTTCGTTCACGCATTGCGCGCGTACGATCGTTCTGCCTTCCGTGATCTTAAGCGGCTCATTATAAACACTGCCTTTAAAAGCCTCCTCACCGGCAGCATCCGCTGCATCGTCCCCGTCCACAGGATCCGTGTCATCTGCCGGATTCGTGCCTTCCATCGTATCTGAGCCTTCCTTCTGTCCTGCGGCTTCCGAAAAACCGGAACCGCTCGCCGCATCCGCACCTTCCATCGCATAAATGATCTTAGCGCCGTCCGGAGCACTTATGGAAAGCTCGAAATCATCGGGGTACTCACCGCCGGCCTTTGAAAAAATGGGCTCCACCTTGTACAAAAGCTCCGGATCTTCTTTCGGCTCCGGCGGTACCTCTTCCGCTTCAATCTCAGTCTGTGCGGGACCGGCCAGCTTTGCGACCGCGCACACCGCAAAGACAATAAGAAAGATCGCCGCCAGACGCTTTAACGACCGTTTACCGGCATCCTTTGATTTTTTGGCATCCAAACCGTCACGAAGAACGCGCGGATGATCCGAAAGCAGATTCGGCAGGATCTCGTCCTCTAAGACGTTATAATCCGGAACGACCTGCAAAGCTTTACCGCACTTTACACAGTAGATCTCATCATCTTTTAATTCATGTCCGCAATTCGCACAACAGCGCATCTGACATCCGTCTCCAAATACTTTATCAATCCCGTTATCGTTCTACGGCTTCCAAACAATTCTTCATAAGCATTGCGATCGTCATCGGACCGACACCACCCGGTACCGGGGTGATCGCACCGCAGATGGGTTCTACATCCGCAAAATCCACATCTCCGCAGAGCTTGTTATTCTCATCCCGATCCATCCCGACATCGATCACGGCAGCGCCTTCTTTTACATATTCCGCCGTAACAAATTTGGCTCTGCCGATAGCCACGACCAGAATATCCGCCTCTTTGCAGAGCGCCTTTAAATCCTTTGTGCGCGAATGTGCTACCGTAACGGTCGCGTTCTGCCGCAGCAGCAATAACGCCATCGGTTTTCCTACGATATTACTCCGACCGATCACTACCGCCCGTTTCCCGTCCATTTCGATATCGGAACGTTTCAACAGCTCGATGATCCCGGCCGGTGTACA
>JAFSYD010000351.1 GCA_017443685.1 Lachnospiraceae bacterium
CGTCCGGATGCCAGTGCTGTCAGCTGCCGGCGGATCCGCCTACCGTACACAACAGGATATGTGCATCCTCCGCAGGCTCGGAATAAAACTTCCGCCGCTCGCCGACATACAAAAAACCGTTCTTGCGATACAATGCCTGCGCCGGCGCGTTGTGTTCGCGCACCTCCAAAAAAATCTTCCGAACACGGAGCGCACGCGCTTCCTCAAACAGCGCAGCAAGCAATGCGCTTCCGATCCCTCGCCGCCTGGCTTCGGTACGCACCGCGATGGAAGGAATCTCTCCCTCATCCGCCGCAAAATAAAAGATTACGTAGCCTAATATCTCACCCGCATCCTCGTATACGATCACCCGCGCCTGTGTCTGGTCGATCGTTCCGGCGATGTCGTCCGCATTCCAGCCGTCGCGGAAATTCGTCTCGGAAATCTCCGCGATCGCAAGAATATCGGAAACCTCCGCCCGGCGGATCACCGCTGTATCTCCGCCGGATCTGCCCCGGCACGATCCTTCTCGCCCGAATTCGTCTTAGTATGTGCCTGCTCCGCTTCCACTGTCCCGGCGCATTCCCTCTCCGCCCGTCCTTCAGCGGAAGCCTTTGCCCGTTCCGCTTCCATCCGTTCGCGTTCCGCCTGGGAAAGACGCAGATACTCCGGCCTGTGCATATCCGCCGATCCCGTCTTTCCTTCCATTGCACGATAGAACGCCGCAACGCCGACCGAAGCTGCCCTCTGCCGGTTCTGATGCTGCGGAGCAATCCGCCATTTTGCATTAACTTTTGATTTAATATCTTGAAAAAATACCGGAACCCCATCCCCCAGAAACGTGACCGGTTCCTTTCGCTCGTTCAGATCCGAAAAAATCTCATTCACATCCACCGCACAGGCTTCCCGAAGCTCACAGATGGCGCCATCCGCGTCAAACGCGTAAATGCCCGTATAGGTCTGATGTCTTCTTGCATCCATCAGCGGACAGATCAGCCCTGCCGCGCCCCAGAGATTATAGGCAAGCCCCTCCGTCGTCGGTACCGCGATCACCGGAATATCAAGTGCCAGCCCCAATCCCTTCGCGGTTGCCGAACCGATCCGAAGTCCGGTAAAAGAACCGGGCCCGGCCGCCACCGCAACCGCATCCGCCTCAGAAATATCCTGCTCCGTCATCCGCATGATCTCATCCAGCATCGGAAGCAGGGTCTCGGAATGGGTGCGTTTGAAATTCACGGAATATTCCGCAATTACTATATCATCATTTAATATCGCAGCCGAGGCAACCAGTCCCGAACTGTCAAGCGCTATGATCTTCATTGTTCCTCTTCCGCCGGCCGTACCGTCCGTAAGTGATCGTTCCGCATCCGGGACATCTCCCCTATGTCTGTTTGGCCTCCGTCACTTTTTCTACATTGATGATCCTTCTGTCAGGCGACGCCGATGCATCTTTTTCAATCGTGATATAATTAATCCCCTCGGGCAGAATATCTGCGATCCGTTCTGCCCATTCGATCAGGCAGACGCCGGCGCCGTCGAGATATTCGGACAAACCCGTCTCTTCCATCTCCCCGGAATCCTCGATCCGGTAAATATCAAAATGATACAGCGGCAATCTGCCCGTATCATATTCCTGCAGGATCGTAAACGTCGGCGAGGTAATGGGTTCTTCGATGCCAAGCCCCCTGGCAAATCCCTTTGCAAAAACCGTTTTCCCGACACCGAGGTCACCGTTTAAAGCAAAAATATCGCCTGCCACGGCTTCCCGGGCCAGAGCTTCCGCTATCGCCTGTGTTTCTTCCGGGGAATCTGTTTTATATGCGCGAACGACTTCAGCAGCCAATTATGATCTCCCTCCGCCGCAGGTGCGGCGCAATAATTTAGTTATCATTTTATTTTACACCGATGCCGGTCCAGCTTTGCCTCACAGATTTCTTTGATCTTCGGATACTCCTTCGTGATGTTGCGAAGAGGAATGATCCATGCATTCTTCCGGTTCGTATAGATCAAAAGACTGCTCTTCGTAGTCACCACCTTGTAGATCATGTCCCAGCTGACCTTCTCCGTCTGCGGATCCCCGGTTGTCACGGTCGGCTCCGAAAGCACAACATCCGTATGCAGGGTGATCCCGTCCTCATCCAATGTATAAGTCAGCGGCTCCTGCAGCACCGGCGAAAGCGCGTATATCCGCGGAGCGATCAGCTTCAGCTTAAACGGCGTCCACGCCAGAAGCCCGATACCGATGATAAAATATCCGCATATGGTAGCAAACGGCCTTCCCGAAAGCATCTCCGAAATCCCCGCCGCGAACATGATCGCTGCGAACACGACAAATAATAGTCCGCCCACCGAACGGTAATTCTGGTAGAAATTATATTTTAACAGATCGTTGACATCTATTTTGGAAGAAAATGTCAGTGGCATTTTTAAATCTCCATATAATCATCCATGCAGGATTGGTGAAATCTTTTTATAGATCAAAAGCGTCACGACAACCGAGCAGAGTGCCTTAAACGCGGTAAACGGCACATTGAATACCAGCAGGCACTGCGCCAGCGTCTTCACCGACGGCAGGATCAGCTGATACGCCGCGACGATCGCTTCCTCGGGCATAAACAGTTCGTACACCGGATAGGTGATAAAATAGTTGATCGGGAACGAGCACGCCGCCATAATGAGCATCCCGGTAAATGCGCCGATCATGGCCCCACGCTTCGTTTTGTTAAACTTATAGATCAACCCGGCCGGAAGTACGAACGCCGCACCTAACAGAAAATTACAAAGCTCGCCGACACCGCCGGTCTGCGACATGGTTAAGTGGATCAGATTCTTGATCAGGCATACAAGCGTCCCCGATACCGGCCCTAACGCAAATGCCGCGATAAGCCCCGGCAGATCGGACAGATCCATCTTGATAAACGCCGGCATCAGCGGGATCGGAAACTCAAAAAACTGCAGGATGAAAGCAACTGCCGAAAGCATTGCCGTCACCGTGAGATACCGAACGCCGAAGCGCGCCGCCCTGTTCTCCCTTGTGCTTTCTGTTGTCGTGGTAACAGTGGAATTGATGGTAGTCATAATAAACCTCTCTTTCTCCCATCCAGACTATACTGTCGGTCCCGGAATCACACCGGATCGGCTGCGAATAAGCAGTTCACGGACTAAGGCCCGCGGCGCGAAAACACACGCCATACGCAAAAAGCCATCACCGTCGGTCGGGAATTACACCCTGCCCCGAAAAAGTTACATTGCAACGGCAGCTGCCGTCACCTCAAAAATTATACTGTCCGCCTTCCTCATTGTCAAGCGGCGTTAATTCACCACCATGATCGGATCGCCCGATACCGGTACTGCCGGAGCCGGAGCCGGAGTCGTGCCGGTTGTCGGCTGTCCTGCTGCCGGAGCTGCCGTACCTGCCGCCGATTGGTCCGCTGCCGAAGCTGCCGTGCCCGTTGCCTGCTGGTCTGCTGCCGGAGCTGCCGTATCTGCCGCTGATTGGTCCGCTGCCGAAGCTGCCGTACCTGCTGCCGATTGGTCTGCTGCCGGCTGACCTTCCGCCGGAGCCGCCTGCTGCTCGATCACAACCGGTGATGTCGTCACACTGCCGTTATCCTCCTGCTTCGTGATCGAGGCGGTCACCGTCCCGTCCGGCGCGGTCACCTGCCGGTACGTACGCCCGTCCGCAAGCGATGTGATCGTGATAATGCTGCCGTCCTGCTTCTGATATGTATTGGATATGGCCTCGCCTGCCTGCGCTTTCGTCAGGCTCTCCGGCACATTGGTTCCTTTTGCCACATCCGCGTTATACTGGATGACGTATTTAAAATTCGTATCCCCGTAAATTTCCTTATACTCCGGATGCGCTTCCTTATACGCGTTCACGTTAAAATACGGCGACGCCTGTCTGCCTTCGTGCATCCCCTCCATTACCCAATGGAGCTTTAACGTAACATCGGTCCAATGCTTATCGAGTTCCATCAGATCCGGATTATTCGCCAGATAATAATCCGCATCAAACGCGCTCTGGTAATATCTGTTCCAGTCGTTGTTCTCCGCCGGATCGGTCGGATCGAATCCGCCGTTCATCGGGATGTCCCGCCGCGAAGAGCAATACGGGAATCCCAGCGGGCCCGCATTATCCTTATCACAATAAAACGACACTTTTGTCCCGGTCGGCACCGTATCGTAAAACCACTTGGCGTCCCCGCAAAGCATCCGGATACAGCCCATCGAATCCGGCGTTCCGAGCCTGTCGAACAAGCCGCCCGAAAGCGTCGAATTATCCTCCGCCCCCATGTAGGGTACCGAATGGAACAGCATATGATCGTCATACCGCGTGCAATACTGCCCGTAGCTGTTGTGATACAGATTCTTCCAGCGGTACTTCTCACGCAGATGCCGCGTACCCTTCCGCGGCGTATCCTCACCCGTCGAGCAGGTCATCGCACGGATCGGCGTGCCGTTCTCGTATACGGTGATGACATTCGCGGTCACATTGACCTCTACCTCGTATTTCGACGCGGCCTGCGCTGGCACAGCAGGCGTTCCCGCCAGCGCCAGAACTGCCAGTCCCGCCAGC
>JAFSYD010000352.1 GCA_017443685.1 Lachnospiraceae bacterium
ACATTTATTTTGACAGTTTGAATTATGCAACCATAGATGTGCCGCTTGCGAGCACAGATATGGGTGTCAGAACAGTTACGAAAGGACATCCTTATGAATTATCAGAAAATCGGTTTTATCGGCCTGGGCCTGATCGGCGGCTCAATCGCTAAGGCGATCAAGCACTATTTTCCCGACATCCGGCTTTATGCCCATGCACATTCACAAAGCACGATAACAGAAGCTAACAAAGCAGGTGTCACGGAAAACGACAGCGCACTGCCCCTTTCGGCGTTTGCCGATATGGACATCGTTTTCCTGTGCTCGCCCGTTCAGGTCAATATGGATTATCTGCGAAAGCTTGCTCCGATCCTTTCCCCTCACACGCTCTTAACCGACGTCGGCAGTGTCAAGGGCGAGATCGTCACCTGTGCGAATGCACTCGGTCTGGAACGACAGTTCATCGGCGGCCATCCGATGACCGGCTCGGAAAAAACGGGCTTTATGAGCGCCGATCCCCTGCTTTTGGAAAATGCTTACTATATCCTCTGTGAAAATGAGGCATCCGATCCCGAAATGCTGCGGCATTTTCGGGTATTTCTCACCGCACTCGGCGCGGATGTACTTATGCTGGATCCGCACGTCCACGACCACGCGGTTGCGGCGATCTCCCATCTGCCGCACATTGTGGCTGCCGCCCTTGTCAATCTCATCCGCAAAAACGACAATACCGATCAGGTCATGCGCACGATCGCTGCCGGCGGCTTCAAGGATATCACAAGGATCGCATCCTCCTCTCCCGTGATGTGGCAGAACATCTGCGCAGAGAACCGGGATGAAATACTGACTTTGATCGACCTTTACCGCGACGCCCTTGATTCGTGCCGAAGTCTTGTGGAAGCAAGGGATACGGACAGTCTGCTCTCCTTTTTTTCCGAGGCAAAAGAATACCGGGACTCCATGCCGGTACGCGCAAAGGGTCTGCTTCCGGCAGCACTCGATTTTTATGTCGATCTTAAGGATGAGGCCGGACAGATCGCCGCCGTCGCCACGCTGCTTGCTGCCGTTAAGCTCAGCATCAAGAATATCGGCATCGTCCATAACCGGGAGTTTTCCGATGGTGTTTTACATATTGAGATGTACGACGCACCATCGAAAGAGGCAGCGATGGCGATCTTAAAACAGCACGGCTACCGGCTGTACGGAAAATAAACCGGACAGGAGTACAAAAGATGAATACCATTACGTTACATAAAGCACACTCCCTTCGCGGCGAGATCACCGTCCCGGGGGATAAATCCATTTCGCACCGCGCGGTGATGTTCGGATCGATTGCAAAAGGAACCACGCGGATCACGGGCTTTTTAGACGGCGCGGACTGCCGTTCCACGATCGGCTGCTTTTTACGCCTCGGGATCGGCATCACACAGGACGGCGATCATGTTACGGTATGCGGCCGCGGCCTGCACGGCTTATCGGAGCCGAAGGAAACGCTTGACGTCGGTAATTCCGGCACTACCATGCGCCTGATCTGTGGTATCCTGTCAGCACAGCCGTTCGTTTCACATCTGACCGGTGACACATCCATCCAAAAGCGTCCGATGCAGCGGATCATGGCACCGCTTCGCCGGATGGGCGCAGCCATTACTTCCGATAATGATAACAACTGCGCGCCGCTGACCATCCGCGGCGGGAAGATCACCGGCACACTTTATCACTCTCCCGTCGCTTCGGCGCAGGTCAAATCCTGCATCCTTCTGGCGGGGCTTTACGGAGACCGTCCGACCACCGTGATCGAACCGTCTCTTTCCCGCGACCATACGGAGCGGATGCTTACGGCTTTCGGTGCGGATATCACCTCGATCGGAGCCTCCGCAAAGGTGATCCCCTGCGAAGAGCTGTTCGCGCAGGACATTGAAGTCTGCGGCGATATTTCCTCCGCCGCCTACTGGATCGCCGCGGGACTGATCGCCCCTGACAGCGAGCTTTTGATCAAAAACGTCAACACAAATCCCACCCGCGCCGGTATTCTTTCCGCAGCAAAAAAAATGGGCGGGCAGATCGATATTTTGAACAAACGCACGGTTTCCGGCGAGGATGTGGCGGATCTTCTGGTACGTTCTTCTTCGCTGCACGGTATCCGGGTGGAAGGACCGATCATTCCGACGCTGATCGATGAGCTTCCGGTGATTGCTGTCATGGGCGCGTATGCGGATGGAGAAACGGTGATCGCCGACGCGGCGGAACTGAAGGTCAAAGAATCCGACCGGATCGCTTCCGTTACCGATAACCTTTCCGCGATGGGCGCGGATATTACGGCAACCGAAGACGGTATGATAATAAGGGGCGGCAAGCCGCTTCACGGAGCAGCCATTCACACACAAAAGGACCATCGGATCGCAATGGCATTTGCAGTAGCCGCGCTGTCCGCCGAAGGGGATACCGTATTGAATGACGCGGACTGCGTGAACATTTCCTATCCGGGATTCTATGAGACGCTGTCCGGCTGCATCGGCCGTTGAACGCAAACGGCACCCTTATGGCACTGTTCGATTTTTCTTTTCATCGAACAGTGCCGTAAGGGTGCCTCCTTTAAAAAATCGATCAAAGGATCAGGATACTCTGACAGCTGATATCATTATTCAGATCATACACCTTGCCGCTCTCCGTCGCGACCACCTTCGGGCGCAGGGGATAATCCGGATTATTCTCAACGACCTTCGCATATTCGCCGTTCGACAGCTTCACGATCGAATCCACCGGATACAGAATGATACTCGTAAGGAAGCTTTTCATAACGTCGATATCGAGATCATCGGTCATTGTCATAAGAATCTCGATCGCGTCCTTTTTCGGAAAGCCCTTCTTATACGGACGCTCCGTAACCAGCGCGTCGTATACATCCGCCACCGATATGATCCGGGCAAATTTATGGATCTTGTCCGCACCCACTCCCATCGGGTAACCGTGCCCGTTCATTTTCTCGTGATGCTGCAGGACTCCGCTCTTTATCGCCATCGAAAAGCCGCTGGATTTTTCCAATATCTTATAACCGAACAGCGAATGATATTTCATTTGGTGAAATTCTTCGTCGTTGAGCTTACCGGGCTTATTCAGGATCTCCAGCGGGATCTGTGATTTTCCGACATCATGCAAAAGCCCCGCGATCCCAAGCTCCCGGATCTCATTCTTTTTAAGCCCGTATTTTTTTCCGATGATCATAGCCAGCGAAGCCACATCCACGCTGTGCTTAAATGTGTATTCATCCGAAATTTTAAGCGCTGCGATATCTACCGCGACCGCATCGTATTTCATAATGGCACGTGTCAGCTCCTCCGACACGTTGTTGGTTGCCG
>JAFSYD010000034.1 GCA_017443685.1 Lachnospiraceae bacterium
AGTTTTATCTGCAAATTTTTGAAGCGGACAGCGTGTTTTTTGAGGGCAGAGCCGAGCGCCTTTCGGTGCCGACGGTGGACGGCCGCTACGGCGTGGAGGCGAACCATGAGAATCTGGTGCTCGCGATCGTACCGGGGCGTATCGAGTTCGTGCCGGAGAACAGCGAAAAGGAGATCGGCTTTGTATCCTCCGGCATGATGCGGGTGGAGGACAACCGCGTGCTTGTGCTTGTGGAGTCCGCGGAGCGGGCGGATGAGATCGATGAGCAGCGGGCATTACAGGAGGAGGCGGACGCGAAGGAAATGCTCCTTAGAGAACAGAGCCTGCGGGAATACTATCTTGCCGAGGCAATGCTGCGCCGCGCCGT
The DNA here is from genome assembly GCA_017443685.1 of Lachnospiraceae bacterium. Lineage (GTDB taxonomy): Bacteria > Bacillota > Clostridia > Lachnospirales > Lachnospiraceae > RGIG4930. The sequence continues at coordinate 368 of JAFSYD010000034.1, forward strand.
AGAACGGATCAAGATCAAGCGGGAATGGGGATGACGTGCCATGCAATACCGGGTGAATCAGAAGAATCAGAAGGAGCTGTCCGTATTGGGATTCGGCTGCATGCGTTTTACGAAAAACGGCAGCGCGATCGATCAGAAAAAAGCCAATACAGAGCTTTTGCGGGCGCTCGACAATGGTGTGAATTATTTTGATACGGCTTACATCTACAGCGGAAGCGAGGTCTGCCTCGGGAAATTTATGGCCGAATACGGCTGCCGTGACCGGATGAACATCGCAACGAAGTTGCCGCAGTATCTGATCAAAAAGCCGGGCGACATTGACCGTTATTTTAACGAGCAGCTTTCGCGGCTTGGGACAGATCATATTGAATATTATCTGATGCATATGTTAAATGATGCGCGCACCTGGGAGCGGCTTTGCGGAATGGGGATCGACACGTGGCTGCAAAGCAAAAAGGCGGAAGGTAAGATCCAAAATATCGGCTTTTCCTTTCACGGCGGGACGGAAAGCTTCAAGGAGCTTGTGGATGCTTATGACTGGGATTTCTGCCAGATTCAGTACAATTATATGGACGAGTATGCGCAGGCGGGGGTGGAAGGTCTTCGGCACGCGCACGCGAAGGGCATACCTGTCGTTATCATGGAGCCGCTGCGCGGCGGGAGACTGGTGAACAATCTGCCGGAAGGAGCGTTAAAGGAATTTGACCGGATGCCGCACAAAAGAACACCGGCGGACTGGGGCTTACGCTGGCTTTGGAACCAAAAGGAAGTGAACGTCGTCTTATCCGGCATGAATGATGTCGCACAGGTTGACGAGAACTGCCGGATCGCCGCGGAGAGTACCGTCGGGTGTCTGTCAGACGAAGAGCTTGCGCTTTATCCTCGCGTGCTTGCCGAGATACACAAGGCGATGAAGGTCGGCTGCACCGGATGCGGCTATTGCCAGCCCTGTCCGCAGGGTGTGGATATCCCCACCTGTTTCGGTGCGTATAACAACAGCTACCGCGACTATTTCGTCGGCTTCCGGGAGTACATTATGTGTACGACCATGCGAAAAAAGCGCACCAATGCGTCTCTTTGCATCGGCTGCGGCAAATGCGAGCAGCACTGCCCGCAGCACATTGAGATCCGAATGAAGTTAAAGGACGTAAAACGCCGGATGGAGAATCCCGTATACAAGGTCGCAGCAGCCGCAATGGGCGTGTTTATGAAGTATTAAAGCCGGAGTACCTTACTTGAAAAAGACAAAAAAGGACAAGCCTTTAAAGAAGGTGTTAAAAGAGAATAAAAAAGCACAAAAAAAGGCCGAAAAGCAGTCGCGGCGCAAGGAACGTAAAAGGCATGGCTTTTGGTTTTATTTTTTGCTGCTCCTTCTTTTTGTGCTTATCTCTGTCGGAGGTACGGTTGTTTACTCGATCTATTTTTGCAATGTGGAAAGCGTCGAGTGTACCGGTACGAGCCTCTATTCCGATGAAGAGATCACGGGTTTTATCCTTGATGATGAATATTCGACCAATTCGCTTTACGTTTTTTTCAAAAATCTGATCATGCCCGTTTTGAACGTCCCGTTTATCGAGCGGTTCGAGGTTACGCTGAAAGATCCGCATACCGTTGCGATCAACGCCGTGGAAAAGACGTTTTACGGCTATATGCCGACGGCAAAATACGGGTATGTGTACTACGATAAGGAAGGGATCGTTTACGAGGTGTCCCAGGCGCTTTTGGAGGGCTATATGCGCGTCGAGGGCCTGAAGGTGAAAAAGCCCGCGATCGGAGAGCCGCTTCCCGTCGGCAAAACGAACCGCCGGACGCTTCTGGCAATCCAGGAGGGCCTGGAAAAGCAACAGCTTTCCGTGTCGGTCATCACTTTTACCGAGGACGGAACGATCCTTCTTACCTGCGGCGATATGATGATCAACCTCGGCACACGAGCGAGCATCACGGATAAGATCAAGCGCCTGCAATATGTGCTTCCGTATATCGAGGGAAAGAAGGGAACGCTCCATTTGGAGGAGTGGACACAGGAGAATACCGATATTGTGTTCGATGAGGATTAATGTGCCGTCTCAATCATAATTTGAATGATCCGCACTGGATTTTTTTGTAAAAAAAGGTTGATAAATGGGGCAAAAACCGATAAGATATACCCGTATAGTTTTTAATCAGCTTAAAGGAGGTATCAAGCCTTGCTCGAAATAGTTACACAAGAAGGAGACTCGAAGGCGAAGATCATTGTGATCGGCGTTGGCGGGGGTGGTAACAATGCGGTCAATCGTATGATCGATGAGAATATCGGCGGCGTTGATTTTGTCGGGATCAATACCGATCTGCAGGCACTCGAATTGTGCCGGGCGGAAGAGAAGATTCCCATCGGTGACAAGCTGACGAAGGGTCTGGGCGCAGGCGGACAGCCTGAGGTTGGCGAAAAGGCAGCCGAGGAGAACGCAGAGGAGCTTTCCGCTATGGTGAAGGGTGCCGATATGGTATTTATCACCTGCGGTATGGGGGGCGGCACCGGGACGGGAGCTGCGCCGGTAGTAGCCCGGATCGCGAAGGAACAGGGAATTCTGACGGTCGGCGTCGTAACCAAGCCGTTCCGTTTTGAAGCG
>JAFSYD010000035.1 GCA_017443685.1 Lachnospiraceae bacterium
ACGGCAGCACGGTATACACCGAGACATACCGCCGGGAAGAAACACGGAATATCGATCCGGTTATCTCCGACTTCCTTGAATGGATCTCCGGCTGCGGCCTCATGCCGCTGTACCGTGAAAAGTGGGTGGTGCTGACGTGAAGGGCAGGATCATTGATTTTCCCGTCGGCTACAACAAAAAGCAGCGCGTCACGATCGAGCTGGACAGCGATTTCCGGGAAGGCTTCGACACCCTGCGGGATGCGGATGCAAAACTCCGTCCCCTCGCCGATGGAACTTCGTACCGTCACTGTTCCTTTCATCAGCTCTAACAGCCGCTTAACGATCGCCATCCCCAGCCCCGTTCCCACGAAACCGGCTTCCATACTGTTGTGCGCCGTCCGGTACGAATCGAAGAGATTGTCGCAGGTCTCCTTCGACATCCCCTGCCCGGTATCCCTTATGGATATGACAAGCCCGACATCCCCGGCGAACATCGGCTCTAAGCCGACCATAAGCGTCACGCTTCCCTCGTCGGTATATTTCAGGCCGTTCTTTAAGATCGTCACCATGATCTGCGACAGCCGCGCCGCGTCGCCGGTCAGCATCACCGGAATGTGCGGATCACAGATAACGATAAGCTCCAGTCCCTTTTTTGCAAATTCGATCTCAACCCGTTCGCGCGTGTCAATAAGCAACTGTTCCACCCGGTACGGCTTTTCGTAGATCTTCATTTTATGCGACGCGATCATCGAGAAATCGACCATCTCATTGACGACAGAGGACACTTCCTCCGTTGCTTCCACAACGTCCCGGATCTTCCCCTTCATCCGGTCGTGCTCTCCTTCCATCAGCATGGTCGCCCCACGGTCGGCGATCTCATTGATCGGATCCCAGAGATCCCTTGCCACGTTCTCCATATTGATGCTGCTGACCTCGTCCTGCAGCATCGCGTCCTCCATCCGGCTCGTGCGCGCCTTCGTCCCGCGCGTCGTGAACCAGAAAACGACAACGATCAAAAGAAAGCTTCCGAACATCATCCACGTACAGGGATTGAAAAGCCCCGCAAAAAGACTATCCGCCCCGTGAACATGCACGAACTCGCCTTCCACCTCGTTCGCCGCGATCAGCGAAAGCCCGATCAGCAGGATGCCGACCATCCCGTATATGCCCGACATGATCCGATACCACATGCCGTATACGTCTTTTGTCTTTTCCCCTTCATTCCTCATTGGATACTGCCTTTCCTATCCTTTGCCCTTCTTAGGGCTCTTGCCGATCCTTCCGACCACAGCAAGCAGCGGCCCGGACAGCTCGTGGATCTCCTCTGCCGCTTTTTTTATCTTCTCATTCTCGCTCCTTTGCGCGATCGCTTCGCTTTCTCTTTCTATGACAGCCGAGGGGTTTTTCAGGGCCGCGGAAATATTCTGCAAAAGCGCCTTTTTCACCCTTGCCTGCGTCGTAACAGCCTCTTCCTCCGTCTCCTGATCATGATGCAGCCGCCGCACCCACACGAAACATCCGAACAAAAAGGTCACCACGCCGATCACAAAAAACGTTCCGTCGCAAAGATTCGGGCGTATGTAATAGACGACAAGCTCCAGCGTTCCGAACAGCATCAGAAAGACGCCTGCAGCCGCCACCCACCGAAGCTCGGCAAACAGCGGATCGCCCTTGATCCGCAGATAACCGATCGTTACAAGACCGAAGGCAGAGGATGCAAACATCGCTATGTGCACCATCCAGATAAAGCTGAGTGCATCGTAATCCAGCGTTGTCAAAAACAGCATCAAAAGGATCACCGCTACATCCAGCGAACAGATCACATTGCATGTCCGCCGGAACCTGCCCTTTTCGCAGGCATCGAAAAACCGCACCAGCGGGAGCGTGATCATCGCAAGCGACATCGATTCCATCCACTGCAGCCAGGCCGTATTGCCGATCACCATCTGCGCGGCGTTCGTCTGCAGAACGAACCAGTTCCCCGCAAAAGTCGCGGTCAGCCCCAAATATGCATACGGAACCATCAGCTCGCTGTTCTTTAATTCCGCGAAGCTGATCCCGATCAGTGTCACACCGCAAAAAGTAAGAAATACGCCGACGAGCAGGACAAAAAGTCCCCCGCGGAAGGAAACACGCGCGATCGCGGATTTGCTTCCGATCAGGAATTCATTCACCACTCCGATATAGCGGGGCACCCGGCTCGTGAAGATGACGTTCAGCTCTTTTCCCGCGTCCGCTTCCGTTACCGGAAGGAACCGAAGCCCCTTCGACGGGAGGTTCGTTTCAAAGACACTTTCCGTCCCGGTATAGACGCCGCGCAGCTCCCCGTCAATATATACGTGCGCTTCCTGGTGGTACGGATAATACGCCAGAAACATCCCTTCCCGGATCTTCTCCGGCAGCACACCCGAAACAGAAATGTACCCGTCCTTCGATACGGCGATCCGTGCAGGCAGGCGTACTCTTCCCGTCCTGCCGTCCGAAGTCTCATAGGTGAAGTGCGTTTTCATCGGGACACAGTCTTCCTTAGTCCCATCGAAAAACGCCGTCGCAACCTGCATCGAAACGAACAGCACAAGCCCGGCCACAACCGTCATATAAATGAAAAAAACCGCGTCGGTTCCTTTGAACCATTTTTTAAAATTATTCATAAGAAGCATTGTACAATATCTTGTACAATCCCGCAAGATATGATATAATTCTAAGTACTTACCGTATAGAATTTCATAATTTATTGACCCATCATTCAGGTTGAGAC
>JAFSYD010000036.1 GCA_017443685.1 Lachnospiraceae bacterium
TGCTTCGCACTCCCACAATCCTACCCACATTCGCAATCCCGTGCGGCTTTCGCCCCACTTCTTGCTCATGTGGGAGCGGGTCACTAAGCCTTGTCCCCACCGCCAAGCAAGCTTGTCGTGGGAACAGGCTTTTGACCCTTGAATCATTTTATAAATTCCATACCGGACCGGAGCATTCGGTACCAGCAGCCGTTTTCCGGGGCGAATACGACTACCGTATCGCCGGGATCCATCATACGCAATACATAGATGATAAAAAACAAAAGCACGGTAATGACCGAAAATACACGGAAAGCCATAACCGGAATGCGTTCTTTCTCATACAGCACCAATGCCCAAACCGGCATCAGCACCCATAACGGATGATAGGAAAAAGCCTTTTGAAAATGAAAGGTCGCCGCGGAAAGCACCGCTCTTGTCATCCCGCATCCCGGGCACGATATGCCGGTCATATATTTGATCGGACAGGTGATCCCCAGAAAGTGAAACAGAAGATACAATCCCGCAATAACAAGGCTCGCAAGCGCAGCCTCTTTGAGCTTCTCATAAGAACGCTTATTTCTATGCTCCACTCGTCAGATTCTCCACTAACCGCACGCATTCCGCCGCATCCGCCGAATATCCGTCCGCACCGATCTCATCCGCAAAGCTTTCGGTAATGCAGGCACCGCCGATAATGATCTTCGCCGGACAGCCGCGTTCCTTTGCTAAAGCAACAACCTCCTTCATCTTCATCATCGTCGTCGTCATCAGGGCAGAAAGACCGATCACGGACGCATTGTTTTCAATGGCACAGGTTACAATCTCCTCTGCAGGAACATCCTTACCGAGATCGATCACGGAAAAACCGTAATTTTTCAGCATCAGTACGACAAGATTTTTCCCGATATCGTGAATATCCCCCTCGACCGTAGCAAATACGACCGTTCCCTTCTGCCCAACTGCGTCATTCTTAAGCAAGGGTTCTACGATCTCCATTGCCGATTTCATCGCATTTGCGCCGCCGATGAGCTGCGGCAGGAAGAAGCGTTTTTCTTCGTACAGTTTCCCGACACGGTTGATCCCCGCAATCAGATAATCATTAATAATGACGGATGGTTCCGTGCCATCGGCCAGTTCCTTTTTCACTTCTTCGATGATCTTATTCTTATTGCCGTCGATCACACAGCGGATGATCGGATGCTCATCCGGTTGATCCGAATCTCCACTATTCCGCCCCGAACCACTGCTTTTCGCAACGGAAGCGCCGGATCCCTTCGTTCCATCGCCGATCAGACCTTCCGCCCGTGGCGCGGCATCCAGATACCGGTCCACGGCATCCGGCTTATTAAGAAGCATATCCGCCGCATACGCCGTTACCATCAAAAGCTCCTGTGACGGATTGGCGATCGCCATCGTAAGACCCTTGGCAAGCGCGATCGTAAAGAATGCGGTATTGACAAACGCCCGCTGCGGCAAACCGAAGGAAATATTGGATAAACCGCAGACCGTAGGCACATGTAATTCATTTTTACAGTATTCGACCGTTTCAAAGCAGGCATTCGCGCTGTTCGGATCCGCCCCGATCGTGGAAACCAGAAGGTCGACGATCACGTCGTCCGACGAAAGACCGATTTTTTTTGCCTGATCCAAAACGGCCGCAATATTTTCTTTTTTCTCCTCAATGCTCTTCGGCAGACCGGTATCCGACAACGGAAGCAAAATGAACATCGCGCCGTATTTCATTGCCAAAGGCAGTAAACTGTTCATTTTTTCCGTTTCGGCGGAGATCGAATTGATCAGCGCGCGGCCGGGATAGATCCGCAGCGCCGCCTCGATCACCTCGACATAACTGGAATCGATGGCAAGGGGCAGATCCACCGCCATAGAAACCTCGTATATGGCACGCAGCATCGCCTCTTTCTCGTCGATACCGTTCGTTCCCATATTGATGTCCAGGATTGCTGCGCCTGCCGCCTCCTGTTCCTTCGCAAACGAAGTGATCATATCGGTCTTACCGGCGCGAAGCTCTTCCTGCAAGGCTTTCTTGCCGGTCGGATTGATCCGCTCACCGATCACGGAAAAGCCGCCGTATGGATCGATCACGTGGATTTTTCGTTCGCTGGTTACGATGCGTTTATCCACGGGGGCCGGACGTTTCGGAAGCTTACCGCATAATGCGTCTTTCAGCGCCGCAATGTGTGCGGGGGTCGTTCCGCAGCAGCCGCCTAAAACAGATGCACCGGCGTCAAACAGCAGCCCGGCTTTTGCGGCAAAGTCCTCCGGCGTCATCCGGTATACCGTGTTGCCGTTCTCGTCAAGCTCCGGCAGACCGGCGTTCGGTTTTGCCACGATCGGAATTGTTGAAACACGATACATCGACTCGACCGCCCCGACCATTGCCTCCGGACCGGTCGAACAATTGATCCCGCAGGCATCGACACCCATGGCCTGCAGGGTTGCGATCGCCACATCGGGCGGCGTACCGAAAAGCGTACGCCCGTCGTCGTTATAGGTCAGCGTTACCATGACAGGCAGGCTGCAGGTCTCCTTTACGGCAAGCACCGCTGCGCGGCATTCCTGCAGGCTCATCATCGTTTCGATGACGAAGAGATCCACACCTTCTTCGCAAATGGCAAGCACCTGCTCCTTGTAGATATCTACAAGCTCTTCAAAGGGCATATCCCCGAGCGGGTAAAGCTGCTGGCCTGTCATTGTAAGATCCCCGGCAACATATGCTTTCCCTTCGGCCGCCTCGCGTGAAAGCGCCACCATCCGCCGGTTAATATCGATAAGGCGGTCCTTAAGGCCAAACTCTGCCAGCTTGATCCTGTTCGCCGTAAACGTCGGCGCATAGAGAATCCGGCTGCCCGCTTTTACATACGCCTTCTGCAGCGAGATCATAGCCTCCGGATGCTCATAGATCCAAAGCTCCGGGCACACGCCCGTCGGCAGACCTGCCTTTTGCAGGTTCGTACCGGTCGCACCGTCTAAGATCACCGGTCCGCGGCTCAACAGTTCCGAGAAAAAATCCATACAGATCTCCTATGGGAAAGGTGCTTGCATTGACGCCTTAATGCGGCGAAATAAAGCATCTTTCAAATCCGAATCCTTGTATTATTTAAAGTAGTTGACACCCGATGCGAACAGCTGCATATCCTGTTCGCCGTAAATGTTCTTCGCTACGCCGCGGCCGATCCGTTCACAATGGCACATTTTTCCGTAAACACGTCCGTCCGGACTTGTAATGCCTTCGATCGCACAGACGGAACCGTTGATATTCCACTCTTCGTCCATACTTGCGTTGCCGCCAAGATCCACATACTGTGTTGCGACCTGACCGTTTTCAAACAGCTTTTTCGCCCAGTCCTCACTACAGACAAAGCGCCCTTCTCCGTGAGACGCGGGTACCGCATAGATACCGCCCAGCTTCGCGCGGGACAGCCACGGCGATTTGTCGGAAACCACCTTTAGATACGCCATCTTCGAGATGTGTCTGCCGATCACGTTGTAGGTTAAGGTCGGTGCATCCGCATCCTGCGGACGGATATCCCCGAACGGTACCAGTCCGAGCTTGATCAGCGCCTGGAAGCCGTTACAGATGCCAAGTACCAGGCCGTCCCGTTCATTTAACAGCTTCAATACCTCTTCTTTGATCTTCTCGTTGCGGAAAGCCGTCGCATAAAACTTCGCGCTGCCCTCGGGCTCGTCACCTGCGGAAAAGCCGCCCGGGAACATAATGATCTGCGCGTTGGCTATCGCTTTGGCAAACGCACCAACGGAATCCATGATATCGGCTTCGCTCCGGTTCTTAAACACGATCGTCTCGGTCTCGGCGCCGGCCGCCGCAAAGACCTTTGCGCTGTCGTATTCGCAGTTCGTCCCCGGGAACACCGGGATGAATACGCGCGGCTTTGCGATCTTATGCCCGCAGACGAAGCGTTTCTTCTCGCGATAGAGTTCGCTATTTACTTCCGTCATATCATTCGTCGCACGTGTCGCAAAAACGCTCTCTAACGGCGCCTTCCAATCCCTGACGGCATCTGCGGTCGCATAGACGGCGTCCCCACAGGTAAAGGCGGCGTCATCCGTTACCGATCCGACAAAATTAGTTGCTTCTGCCAGACCGTTTTCTTTTAAAAGTGTAAGGAATGCATCGGATGTATTTGCGGCTGCCTCCACAAGCACACCGCCCGTTTCCGGCGCAAACAGCTGCTTCGCATCCTTTGCATACGCGTCGGAGAAAGTTATACCGCAGCCGTTGCCGAACGCCATCTGCGCCGCCGCTGCGAAAATCCCGTATCCGTCTAAGGCATACGCCGAAACGACCATACCCTCAGTGATCGCGGACTTTACGCATGAATATAACCGCATTGCCTGCGCGGTATCAGGCAGATCGTATGGATCCTTTTCCAGATGAAGCGCATACAGCGCATTCCCCGGCCGCTTCAGCTCCGGTGTGATGATATCGGAAAGCCTGGCCGTATCGACCGCGAAGCTTACCAGCGTCGGCGGTACATCGATATCGTTAAAGCTTCCGGACATGGAGTCTTTTCCGCCGATCGACGGCAGACCATAAGCAAGCTGTGCCCGATACGCACCCAAAAGCGCGCAAAGCGGCTGGCTCCAACGCGTCGGTTCCTCACTCATCCGCCTGAAATACTCCTGGAAGGTCAGACGGATCCTTTTTACATCCCCGCCTGCCGCGGCAATCCGTGCCATGGACTCGGTCACTGCATAAAACGCGCCGTGATACGGACTCCAGGAGGACAGATACGGATCAAATCCGTATGCCATCATCGTAACGGTGTCGGTATCCCCTTTTTCCACATTGACCTTTGCTACCATACTCTGCGTCGGCGTCAGCTGATATTTGCCGCCGAAGGGCATGAACACGCTTGAAGCGCCGATCGAGCCGTCAAACATCTCGACGAGCCCTTTTTGTGCACAGACATTCAAGTCGGATAATACAGCTGTCATTGCGGCTTTTGTGTCGTTATTGTTAAGCGCCTTACGCACTGCCGGAATGGCCGGCTGCAGGAAATAGGAAGTATCCGGATCCGGGAGCGTAACTTGAACGTCGGTCTCCTGGTGTGCACCGTTCGTATTCAAAAACGCCCGTTTGATATCGACGATCTTCTGACCTCTCCAGCGAAGCACAAGGCGGGGTTCTTCGGTCACTTTTGCGACGACCGTTGCCTCCAGATTCTCCTGTGCCGCATAGTTTAAAAATGAATCAATATCAGACGGCGCCACAACCACAGCCATCCGTTCCTGGGATTCGGAAATGGCAAGCTCCGTGCCGTCGAGTCCCGCGTACTTTTTCGTGACAAGATCAAGATTTACGTCCAGGCCGTCCGCTAACTCACCGATCGCAACCGCTACGCCGCCTGCGCCGAAATCATTGCATTTCTTGATCAGCAGGCTGACCTCTTCACGGCGGAACAGACGCTGCAGCTTGCGCTCGGTGGGCGGATTGCCCTTTTGCACTTCCGCACCGCATTCCGTCGTCGAGGCATCCGTATGCGCCTTGGAAGAGCCTGTAGCGCCTCCGATGCCGTCCCGGCCGGTCCGGCCGCCAAGTAATATGACCACGTCACCGGGATCGCTTGTGAGACGCTTTACGGCACGACGCGGTGCCGCTGCCATAACTGCACCGATCTCCATCCGCTCTGCCACATAGTCCGGATGATAGATCTCTTTTACATATCCTGTCGCAAGTCCGATCTGATTGCCGTAGGAGGAATAGCCGTGCGCTGCCTCGCGGACGATCTTTTTCTGCGGCAGCTTGCCGGGAAGCGTCTCGGATAACGGAACCGTAGGATCCGCCGCGCCGGAAACGCGCATCGCCTGGTATACGTAGGTCCTTCCCGAGAGCGGATCGCGGATCGCGCCGCCTAAGCAGGTAGCCGCCCCGCCGAAGGGTTCGATCTCGGTCGGATGGTTGTGGGTTTCGTTTTTAAAATTGATCAGCCACTCTTCCGTTTTGCCATCGACATCCACGGGTACCACGATCGAGCAGGCGTTGATCTCGTCGGATTCTTCCAGATCGTCAAGCTTTCCTTCCGCCGCGAGCTGCTTTGCTGCAAGCGTCGCAAGCTCCATCAGACACTCATATTTGTCACCGGATGCAATGCGATCGGCATATCGTTCGCGAAACGCGTCCGTAAACGCCTGATAGGTCTCTTCGATGGGCTTGCGGTAAAATCCGTCATCAAAGCCGACGTTCTTCAATTCCGTGGAAAATGTCGTATGCCGGCAGTGATCGGACCAGTAGGTGTCGAGGACACGGATCTCCGTGACGGTCGGATCGCGGTGCTCGTCCGTTTGAAAATAATTCTGGATATGACAGAAATCGGCGAAGGTCATCGCAAGTCCCAAAGAATCATACAGGCCGCGCAAAGCATCCTTTTCCATGGCGCAAAAACCGTCAAAGGCCGCAACATCCGCCGGATCATTGAAATTCTGTATCAGGGTATCCGGTTTCTTTTCATCCGCAATATGCGAATCTACCGGATTCATGCAGTGACTTTGGATGCGCAAAAACTCCTCGTCCGTGATATCTCCCGTAATGACATAGGTCGTCGCCGAACGGACAACCGGCTCAACGCCTTCCTTTAACAGCTTTAAGCACTGTTCCGCCGAATCCGCCCGCTGATCGAACTGTCCGGGCAGATATTCCACCGTAAATGTACGGCCGGTATACGGAACCGTTTCTTCGAAAACCTCATCTACCGGCGGCTCGGAGAAGACGGTACGTACCGCAGCCGCATATACATCGTCCGGTACATTTTCGCAATCGTAGCGGATCAGCATATGGACATCTTTTACTCCGTCGATCGACAGATAATGCCGTATCTCGTGGGAAAGCGCACGTGCCGCAACCGCGTAGGGGGGCTTTTTTTCAACATAAACTCGTTTGACGTTCGACATAGATATTCCCTTTCTTATGTAAGAAACCGCAGACAATCTGCAATTCCAAAGACGATATACACAATCTCTTGTATTTTATCATAAACTAACCACAATTTGTACTCCAAAACGAAATTATTTTTTCTTTGATCGAGGATGCGCTCACAACCGGAGGATTGTCCCATTCGCGCGGAAAGGTCTGCCGGTAATCGGGAAAGCAGAAACGTTCGTCCAAAAGAGCGATCACACCGACGTCCTCCGTGGTGCGGATCACACGTCCCGCTGCCTGCAGGACCTTGTTCATCCCCGGGTACAGATAGGCATAGGCAAAGCCCTCGCCGTCCCGCCTTTCAAAGAAATCTGCGATCAGCCCGCGTTCGTGTGTCACCATCGGAAGCCCTACTCCCATGATCACCGCGCCGATCAGCCGGTCACCGGTCAGGTCGATCCCTTCGGAAAAGACACCGCCCATCACACAAAAGCCTAAGAGCGTATCCGCGTTCTCTTTGGAAAAGGCCAGAAGGTATTCCTCGCGCTCCTGCTCTGTCATATTGGGTTTTTGCAAAAGAAGCCTTGTATCCGGCAGTCCGAACGCCTCCACCCTCTCATAGATCTCGGATAAAAAGCGGTAGGACGGCCCGAAAACCATATAATTCCCCGGCTTCGCTCCGCAGATCGATTTGACGTAATCGGCATACCGGTCATATTCCGTCCCGTTCCTGCGCCTGTATCGGCTCGATACATCACGTCCTATGGCAACGAAGCGCTTTTTCTCATCGAACACACTCGTTGCATAGACCGCATAAGGCTCTTTGTCACGACAAAGCAGGCGTTTGTAATAATTGACCGGAAGCAATGTCGCGGAAAAAAACACACAGGCGCGGGAAAGATCGATCCGCTGCTGTAATTGCATGGACGGATCCACGCAGAGCAAACGGATATAAAAGCAGCCGTTTTCCATAAAGTCGCAATAGATGCGGTAATTCTCATCGAGCGCCTCTGTAATGTTTAAGAAATTGCGTACCTGAAAGTAGAATTCGCGGATATCATCCATATGGGGAAGCTCGATATGCTTTTCGAAAAATTTTTCCATTGCGGCAGCAAGACGGGATGACGCATAAACAAATGCATCAATGTCATTCAGCTGCATACATCCGTCTGTGCGCTTTTTCCATTCCAAAAGGATCTTGTTGCATTTGTTGATCGCCGACGGGATACCGCCGTTGTACGTCGTAAAGAGCTTTTTTACCGACAGGAAATCCTCTTTTACAAGACTTGCCGAATACATTTCTCTTGCGCGTTCCACCAGATTATGCGCTTCATCCACCAGAAACACATAATTCTCGCCACCGCCCTCGGCGAAGAAACGCTTTAAGTACACGTTCGGATCAAAAACATAATTGTAGTCACCGACGATGCAGTCGCACCACGTGGAAAGATCGAGGGAAAGCTCGAAGGGACAGACCATACGCTCGTCGGCAAAGGCAAGGATACTGTCGCGGTCAAAAAGATTTTCATCCGTAAGCAGATCATAGACCGCGTCATTAATCCGGTCAAAATGCCCTTTGGCGTACGGACAGTCGTCGGGATTGCATTTGCGCTCTTCTAACGGGCAGATCTTATCCTTCGCGGTTAAGACCACCGTCTTTGCCTCCAGACCGTTTGATAAAAGCAGGGAAAATGTATCCTTTGCCACAGCCCGGGTGATCGTCTTGGCTGTCAGATAAAAGATACGGTCACATAGTCCGTCTCCCATGGCTTTTATGGCCGGAAAGATCGTGGAAAGCGTTTTGCCGGTTCCTGTCGGCGCCTGCAAAAATAAGCGTTTTTTGCGCTTGATCGTAAGATATACGTCACGGCACAGCTTTTCCTGTCCCGGGCGGTACGTAAACGGAAAGCCAAGCGCCAGAATCGAGTTCTCACGCGTAATGCGCCAATAATAGGAAAAGTCTGCCCAA
>JAFSYD010000037.1 GCA_017443685.1 Lachnospiraceae bacterium
ATTACGAGCTGTCACAGGAGATGATGGACGCAAAGGACGCGAACGGTGACCCGGCGTATAACTTCGGCGTTATCTTAAATTACCTCTTCCATGTGCCCGAGCTTTGTGCGGTAACGGATGACAAGATGCCGCTGCACGTGGTAGAAAAAAAGATCCCGTACATCGACGCGGAGGGGAACCTCATAAAGCCGGACGCACCGAACGGCTACAAGTTCGAGCAGCTGGTATTGGATATGATCCATCAGCTCGATTCCTGCCTGCCGTATGAGGTGGTAAGGGAACACGAGTTTGCGCCGATCAAGAACGCGACCGGAGTTGACTCGGTGGAGTCGGCAAGGGCGCTGTGCCAAAAGGACGGCATCGAGCTGTAAGGTTTTTGTATGGTGTAAGAGCGCACCTGTAAGCCGGCAGCGTAAGTCGGATATCAATACGCCAAATATAGGGAGCCAAGTACTGTCCCGCGAACGAAGTGAGTGGCTGACAGCACTGGCATCCGGACGGACGCAAGAAAGTCAAATATTACTTGCGGTAATATAGGAGAGTGAGAAAATGCAGGTAAAAGAAGAACAGATAAATGAGGGGATATTGCTTGCCATATCCGGTAATATCGATACGACGACCGCGCCCGTGCTGCGGGAGAAGATCGCACAGATCCCGGATGATACGGCAAAGGTGACGATAGATTTTAAGGATGTACAGTACATTTCTTCGGCGGGACTGCGGGAGCTTCTGATCTGCCGTCAGCGCTTTGACGGGGATCGGATGCTGGTCATTAACGTGACGCCGGAGATCTATGACATTTTCCAGACCACCGGCTTCCATACGATGATCCCGATGGAGGTGACGCAGGATGACGTAGCGACTTACGTCCATCTGTCTTTCAAGGATTTCCTGAAAAAGAAGGTAGAGAAGACACCGGACGCGGTGGCGGTAGCGGACGACCGCGGCGCCTTCACGTGGCGGGACATCGATATCTATTCGCAGATCATTGCGGCAGGCTTAGAAGCAAAGGGCGTAAAAAAGGGGACCCATGTGGCGCTCTGCGGCGCGAATTCGGTCAACTGGGTGCTGACCTTTTTCGCGATCCAAAAGCTTGGGGCAATGGCGCAGCTTATGAATTTCAATATGTCCGCCGCGGAGGTCGCGAGGGTCGCGGTCATCGGCGACATTACGCATTTATGCTACGGACAGATGCCGGAGATGAAGGACGAGGCAGCCTTTATCGAAGCCATAAAGGCGTGCGGCAGCCCGCTTACCGAATTCATTTCCATAAGGAACGACAGACAGGATATCCGCGAGCGGCGCGGTGAATATGAGGCGATCAGGGAAAAATACGGCCAGACGGTCCGCGAGGACGACCCCTGCGCGATGATCTTTACCTCCGGATCTACCGGCAACCCGAAGGGCGTTCTGCTTTCCGCCTACAACATTTTAAACGCGGCAAGCGCAAGCTGTAAGGATCAGACGTTAAACGACAACGACAAGACCTGCATGATCCTTCCGCTGTTCCACATCTTCGGCCTGGTGGCGGGGCTTTTCGCCAACGCGATGGCGGGCTCGATGATCTTTTTTGCGAAGGATCTTCGGACAGGAACGCTTTTAGAACTGATCAGCAGGGAGAAATGCACGATCTTCCATTCGGTGCCGACGATGCTGATCGCATTGATGAACAACAGGGATTTCACGCCGGACAAGCTCGCATCCGTCCGCTGCACGATCATTTCGGGCGCGGGTGCCACCGAGGCGCAGATTAAGATGTTCAAGGAAAAGATGCCCAACAACCACTTCCTCACGTCTTACGGCTTAAGCGAAATGGCACCGGTATCCACGTCCAAATACGGGGATACGGACGAGCATCTTTTGCATACGGTGGGTATGCCGGTGGATAATATCAGTATCAAGATCGTCGATATGGCGACGGGAGAGGAATGCCCGACCGGCGTATCGGGGGAGATTTTGGTACAGGGCTTTAATCTGATGATCGGCTATTATAAGGTGGACCTCGATAAGCAGTCCATCGATAAAGAGGGCTGGCTGCATACGGGAGATTTGGGTATGCTGACCGAGGATGGGTACTTAGCGCTTTCGGGACGGTTAAAGGAGCTTATCATCCGCGGCGGCGAGAATATCATGCCGGGCGAGGTGGAGTCAGCGATCTCCGAACTTTCCATGATCGACAACGTCAAGGTCATCGGTGTGCCGAGCGATTTCTTCGGCGAGGAGGTCGGCGCCTGTGTGAAATTAAAGGACGGCGCGGTCTGGGATGAGGACGCGGTAAAGGCTGAGCTTGCGAAATCTCTGGCGAAGTTTAAGATCCCGTCGTATTTTGTGATCTATGACGAGTTCCCGATGCTGGGGACGGGCAAGATCGACGGCGTGACGTTAAAGAAGGACGCGCTTTCAAAGATTAAGGAGAAGATGTAAGGTGTCACGGCTTGGCCTGAAGGCATTCGAGGAAAAATTCGGGAATCAGCATATCGGCGTGATCATCCGTCGGTGGCTTTTTGCCGTTATGCTGGCTTCCATCCTTGTTTCGATGCTCGGTGTGCTCCTCGTACAGCGCATATACCGTAATATCTATTCCTTCAAGTTAGTCACCGATAATGTGAAGGATGTGGATTCCTATATCGACGCAATGTTCGAACAGGACGTCCACAGTGCGCTGGAGGAATATACGCCCTATCTTGTGGAGAATTATAATAACGGATTTGTGGACAGCAAATGGCTGGCCAAAGGAGTTGCTATTAATTCCGAGTCTTTCTCGGAGATTAATATCGTGGATGAGAGGGGGATCGTCGTAGTTTCCTCCAATCCCGATTATATCGGGTATGATATGCACGATGGCGAACAGTCGGCGGAATTTTTATGCCTGCTTTCCGGCACGGATTTCTATATCCAGGAATTACGGGAGAACTCCGTCCATGCCGGTGAGAAAATGCTGTATTACGGTTCGGCTATAAACGACGGCAGCGGGTTTGTGGAATATGGAATGACGGAAGAAACCTATATTGCGAGTTTGTATGATGCGATGGAGCGGGCGGCCGAGAGCCGGCGGATCGGTCTTAAGGGTTTTATCGCCACCTGCGACAAGGACCTTCACGTCATATGCTCCACCAACGGTATCCTCGACGGACAGGATTTTGCGTACACAAAGCTTTTGCCCGCGGAGGATGAGGTCTTGTGTACGGATTTTATCAAGATCGGGAAGAAGGAGTACTATGCCGCCGCCCAGAAGTATCTGGATTACTGGATTATCGGCGGGTATTCGGTGGCGGAGGCCGAATTCGGCGACCATATCAATACCGTCCTTGTCGTATTGATGAACATCATTGTTTCGCTGCTCGTTTTTAAAACCTTGTCGCAGCTGATGAGCCGGCATGTGGTAGAAGGCATCGAAGAGGTGAACGCGTCCCTTGCGAAGATCAGTGACGGGGATCTTGAGGAAACGGTGGAGATTGGGACCTCCCTTGAATTTAAGGAGCTTTCCTCCGGTATCAACGGGATGGTGGATAAGCTAAA
>JAFSYD010000038.1 GCA_017443685.1 Lachnospiraceae bacterium
CGAGAATGCGGCGAATGATGACGAGCAGAACACCTTCGCAAAGGTTACGCTGTCCGGCAAGGACTTCTCCAAGTCGGTAGAGCTGACCTATGCAATGGCTACCATGAGCATTGACGCTTTGGAGCAGTTCCTGATCTCCGAGATCAGCCGCAACCTCGGCGAGGCTATTGCGGACGATATGGTCTCCACGATCGAGAGCGGCATCAATGGCGACAACAAGTTCAACGCAGCTACTTCCGGTACGCTTGTATTCGGCGACATCACGAAGGCTTTCGGCAAACTGAAGAGAACCGGCGCGGTTAGGGTTTACCTTACCCGTTCCACGCTTTATAACTATGTTGTAGGCATGACGAACAGCGCAGGGCAGCTGATCTATCAGCCGAACGCTAACGCAGGTGCAAACGGCACCCTTCTGGGCGCAGAGGTTAAGATCGAGGAGTCCGTCGCTGACGGCAAGCTCCTGATCGGTGATCCGAAGCGGGTAGTAAACAACGTCTTCACTGACATTCTTGTTGAGACCGACAAGGATATCAAGAAGCATAAGTACATCTACTCCGGCTATGAGCGCAGCGAATGTGCCCTGATGGATGACCGTTCCTTCACGGAGATCACGGTAAATTTTTAAGCGGCCCCACATTAGCGTCCCCTGCTGCTTCTAAGCAGTATTGGGGCAAGCGCACCGATGCGTTACAGACGGGTGTAACGGTTAGTGATGGGGCGATTACGGGTACTTTGAAGTATGTCGAGAACTATGTCGAGAGCGGTCCGCTCGCAGGAAGCGGTAATTATCTCGCGCTTAAGTTCACGTCTACCGACTGGGATGCTTACACATCTGTAAAGGTCGGGCTGGATCCGTCGGCTTCCGGTATGGAGCTTGTCGAGATTCTTACCGATCCCGATAAGGATGGCGTGTTCAAGATCTCCGATAAGGATACGCAGAATTTTGTTGTTGAGGTTTCCGACGGAACCACGACGAGCAGATTCTCGTATGACCTTAGCGGCCTGATCTGCGAGACGGAGTAGGAGGCTTGCCATGGCTGAGATTTCAAGCGAATTGATCGCCTCGGCCAGAGGTTGGCTGAGGATAACGACAGAGTCACGGGATGAAGAGATCGAGCAGGTACTTGGTGCCTGCTTGATTGATTTATCGAATGGCGGTGTCGTGGTTATCGATCCGGCTGATCCCGCGATCCAGCAGGCGATGAAGCTCTTCCTTAAGAGCCAATTCGGCTATGACAACAACGCGGAGCGGTTCGGTAAGGCTTACGAATATCTTAAATACTCGCTGGCATTGTCCGGCGATTACAACACGGAGGCGGATGATGGAGAGACTGACTGACCTTGATCTGATCAAAACTCAATACGAGACTGATGCGATCGGGCAGCAGGTGGAGACGGGCGAAGCGACCAGGACGCTTGTCTGTACTCTCTTTTCTATTTCGCGGCAGGAATGGACGGCAGCCGCACAGACGGGACTCAATCCCGAGTGTATGGCTTTCCTGCATGACTCGGCGGACTATGAGGGCGAGTCTATCGCGGAAATCGGCGGGGTACGGTACGGCATATACCGCACCTATATGACCGATGACGGCGGGATTGAACTCTATCTTCGAAGGAATGCGGGGGTAAACACATGAGCGGCACAATCGTCCGTATAGATGAACTTGGCGACGCTATCCGCAAGGAGATCGAATCGATGAACAAGGATGTTATCGAACAGGTCAACAAAGCGGCGGACAAGGCATCCAAACAGGGAGCAAGGGATTTAAAGGCGACTTCGCCGGTAAGAAGTGACGGTTATAAGCGGAAATATCCGCCGGGTTCCTATGCGAAGAGCTGGGGAGTGGTTAAAGAGGGTAATGTTCTGGGAGTGACACAGTACACGATCAGGAACGCAAAGCATTACCAGCTGACACACCTTTTGGAGTTCGGGCATATCGACGCAAGAACCGGCAGGCGGACAAGAGCCTATCCGCATATCGCGGCGGTCAACCGCTCCGCAACGGAGCAGTTCATTCGGGAAGTGGAGGGAATGAAGCTATGAGTTATGAGAAAATAGTGGCTATTCTCGAAGCCTTAAAGGAATCCTTGGATATCCCTTATACCTACTATCAGTTTTCGGATCCCGAAGAAATCGCTGGACAAAATAGGTACATTGCTTATTTTGAATCCGATAAGATTCGGTTCCTGGCTGATGATAAGGTGTATCGGTATGAACCGCAATTTGCAGTAGAGCTCTATACGAAGACTAAGGACTTGGAAGCGGAACAGGCGCTTATTGCCCTCTTCGATTCTTCCGATGTCGTATGGAGCGGCGGCGAGACGGTTTATCTCGATGATGAAAAAATGTATCAAACAGTATTCTATTGCTAAGGAGGTAGCAGGATGAATAAGATTACTTACGGTCTTTCGAATGTTGCCGTATGGCCGATTCTTTCGACCAGCGACGCGGGCGTTCCGTCCTACGGCACAAAGATTGCGATCCCGGGTGCAACGGAGATGTCCCTCGATGCGGAAGGTTCGTCTGATCCGTTCTATGCGGACGATCAGGTGTATTACCAGGGCGTATCCAATAACGGCTACACCGGAAGCATTACCTTCGCCGATATCCCGAAAGCATTCAACCAGAATGTTATGGGCGAAACGGTAGACGCGAACGGTGCGGTCATTGAGAACGCAAACGCTCAGCCGAAGGAGTTCGCTATTGCTTTTGAGTTCAAAGGCGATGTAAGCAAGCGGCGCCATGTGTTCTATCGCTGCAAGGCAACCCGTCCGTCGGTGGCTTCTTCCACGAAGGAAGACTCCATTTCGCCGAATACGCAGGAACTTTCGTTCTCCGCCCTTCCGCGTCTGGATGACGGCACGGTTAAGGCACGCTGCGAAGAGACCGATACGGCTTATGCGAGCTGGTATGGAAACAGCGCACCGTATGCGTCTACTCCGTACACTCCGACCTATAAGTACACGGCAGTTTCTCCGGCTGGTACCGAGAACCCGTCCACGGAAGGCTGGTATGAGCGCTCTGGTACGGGTCCGGACTATGTATATACATTGTCCGACGATACCGAGGTGGACAACGGAACGACCTACTACATCCGCACGGTTGTAGAATCGTAGGTTAAACATTCAGTAATATTTGCCCGTCGTGTGTAAAAGCATGACGGGCTTTTTGTGCTATAAGGAGGCGGAAATATGGTTAAAACAATGCAGATCGGGGACAGAGAGGTTACTTTTTCGACCGCTTTTGCGTGGGCGTTTATCTACAAGAGCCAATTCGGGGAGGATCCTGTTAAGACGCTTATGCCGACGGTAAAGGGAGTTTTTTCTAATCCTGCTATTGAAAGTATCGAAGATGAAGAAGAAAAAGAACGGGAACAGGTCTTTGCGCTTATGGATGCGCTCGGGATCACGGGCATAGCACAAATCGCCTGGTCTATGGCGAAGCTGGCGGACAACACTATTCCGGCACCGCTGCCGTGGATCGAGTCCTTCGGCGATGACTTCCCCGTTATGGATATGGTTGAGGAACTGATTACGGAAGCAATCGTTTCGTGTTTTGCAACAAAAAAATCCGGGGCTCCGATTCCGGCGGAGCCGACGAAGTAGACGAAGACGATGAAATAAATATTGAGCGCATTCTTGCCGCCGGTCTCGACCGGGGACTGCACCGGCAGGATGCGGATACAATGACCATCGGGATGTGGATCGATTTTGTTATTGAATGGAATAACGTACACACCCGGAAGGAAGAAAAGGATAAGAACGGGAAGCCGGTGAAGCGACGGAAGGCTACACAGGCAGACTTCAACAATTTTTAGGAGTTAGTTATGGGCGGAACGATCAAGGGCATTACAATTCAGCTCGGCGCGGATACCACTAAATTGTCCAGCGCACTTAATCAGGCGAATAATGCGATCAAGTCCACACAGAAAGAATTGAAAAGCGTCGAGAGGGCGTTAAAATTCGAACCGGGAAACACTGCTCTGCTTTCCGACAAAATGAACCTCCTGAAGGAGAAGACGGAGGCGGCAAAGCAGAAAGTAGATGCGCTGAAGCAGGCTCAGCAGCAGCTTGACGCTTCCGGAGTGGATAAGAACTCAAAAGAGTATCAGGAATTGCAGAGACAGATTGATCTTGCAGAAGCCGAGGTTAGGCAGCTGGAAGCGCAAACGAAGGAGTTTGGATCCGTCGGCGCACAGCAGATTGCAGCTGTCGGGGACAAGCTGAAGGACATCGGCGGGAAACTGTCTTCTGTCGGTCAGAGTCTTACGACAAAGGTGACACTTCCGCTTGTGGCGGCCGGAACTGTCGGCGCGGCGAAGTTTGCCGAAGTCGATAAGACGATGCAGCTCACCAATGCGACAATGAAGAACTCCGAAGAAGAAGCGAAGATGCTCAGCGACGCAATGAAGGACGCGGCGGCAAACTCTACCTTCGGGATGAATGACGCGGCGAATGCGGCACTTAACTTTGCCCGCGGCGGCTGGGATGCTACGCAGGCGGCGAACGCCCTGGCACCGGCGATGAACCTTGCAGCGGGCGAGGGCGGCGATCTTGATACGGTCTCCGCCGGTCTTATGGCTACTATGAACGGATTCGGCGCGGAGGCAGACGAAGCGTCGAAATACGCGGATGTGTTCGCGAACGCCTGCAACAGTTCCGCGCTCGACGTGGACGGGCTTTCCGGCGCGATGAGCGTCGCGGCTCCGATCTTCGCAGCGGCTGGATACAAGGTAAACGATGCCGCGCTCTACATGGGCGTGATGGCGAATGCCGGTATTGAGGCATCTGTGGCGGCGAATAGCTTAAAGACAGGCATGGCTCGTCTGGTTGAGCCGTCGAAAGAAGGTGCGGAGTGGATGGATCGGCTCGGGATTTCGGTGACGAATACCGACGGCACCATGAAGGACTCCATCACGATTCAGTCGCAGATGCACGATGCTTTTGCAGGCTTGTCAGAGTCGGAGCAGATCGCGGCGGCATCGGCGATCTTTGGCAAGAACCAGATGTCTAACTGGCTCGCGCTTATCAATACCGCGCCGGGGGATGTCAGCGAATTATCCGAGGCTCTGTCTCAGGAAGGCACCACCGCCGAGATGGCAAATGCCATGATGAGCGGTTTCGGTGGATCCATGGAGAAATTGAAATCTTCCGTAGATGTAGCGGCTACTTCCCTCGGCGAAGCCCTCGCTCCGACGATCCTTAAAGTGGCGGAGGCGATCCAGAAGGCGGTGGACTGGTTCAACAGTCTTTCCGACGAGCAGAAGCAGACGGTCGCTAAGATCGGGCTCGTTGTGGCGGCTATCGGTCCGCTTCTTGTAGTTATCGGAAAACTGACCTCTACAGTCGGTACGGTGCTGAAACTCGCACCGAAGATATCAACAGCCGTAAGAGGTATAAGCACCGCATTTACGGCGGCATCCGGAGGAGCGACCGGCTTCTCCGGCGCACTCGCAGCCCTGACCGGTCCCGTCGGGATCGCCATCGCGGCGATAGCTGGAGTAGTCGCTATTGTTACGACGCTCTGGAAGACGAACGAAGACTTCCGGAACACGATAAAGAGCATCTGGGGCGAAGTCACGAAGACTTTTGAGGATGCGAAAGCGAAGATCCTCGGCGCGATCAATTCCCTCGGGTTCGATTTCAAGAGTGTGACGGATGCGATCAAAGCGGCGTGGGTGGGCTTGTGCAATATATTCGCGCCGATCTTTGAGGGTGCGTTTAAGTCGCTGACTACTGCCCTCCGAGGCTTTATGGATATCATCGCCGGAATCATCCAGGTGGCTTGCGGGATTATCAAAGGAGACTGGCAGGCGGTATGGCGGGGCATCGTTGATATCGCAAAGGGCATATTTAACACGCTAACGGCACCGATCCAGGGCATTCTTACCGCGATCGGTAAATTCTTCAACGTGAAGATGTCGGACATTAAGACACTTGTCAGCAACGCGCTCGAAGCTGTGAAGCAGTTCTTTATGTCAAAGCTTGAAGCGGTACGGACTACGGTTGACCGGGTGCTGACAGCGATAAAGACATTTTTCACGGAACGGATGAACGCGATCAAAGACTTTGTGAGCAATACGCTCGAAGCGATCCGGAACTTCTTCCAGGCGAAGATGGATGCGGCGAAGTCAGTTGTAGATGCGGCACTTACCGCGATTAAGAATTTCTTCTCCGACAAACTGAATGCGGCGAAGGCTACCGTCTCATCCGTTATGGAAAGCATCCGGAGCGCATTTTCTACCGCACTCAATGCGCTTAAGAGTGCGGCGGACTCCATCCTCGGAGGGATTAAGAGCAAATTTACGGAGATTTTTGACGGGATCAAGTCCTATCTGACTCCGATCATTGACTGGTTGAAGGGAATCTTTAATTTTGAATGGAAACTTCCATCGATTAAGCTTCCACACTTCAAACTTGAAGGCGAGTTCTCCCTTGAAAAAGGTACGGTTCCGCACTTATCCGTTGACTGGTACGACAAGGGCGGTATCTTCCGCAGCCCGACAATCATCGGCGTAGGCGAGAAGCGGCCAGAGTTTGTCGGAGCCCTGGATGACCTCCGGGCTATCGTCCGGGAGGAATCGGGCGGCGGTGCCCTCATGCAGGAGATGGTACGCCTCATGACGATCATGGTTGAACAGGGCGGGCGGCCGATAACCGTCAATCAGGAGATTTATGCGGACAGTACCAGTTACTCCGAACAGCAGAGACAGGCGGCGCGTGAGTTTAGGAATATCGCGAGGGCTTTAACATGAAACAGTACGAATCTTTAACCTATGTGAACAGCAGGAACGAGAGCATTACCTTCGGGGTAGGCTCTCAGTTCCATGTGAATGTGATAAAGGACGCATCCGGCCACTCTAACCTGTCAGATACGATCTACTCGACAAGTTCCATGGGACAGCACGGCGATACGTTTCAGGGCGTGAGGATTGAGCCGAGGGAGATCACCTTAAACGGCAAGATTAAAGAGAATGACCGCTCGGTTCAGCTGAACCTTCGGCGGCGGCTGCTTAAGATCCTCAATCCGGAACTGGAAGGGACGCTCCATTACCAGTATGGCACTTTTCGGCGGAAGATCGGGGCGAAGGTGGACGGATCGCCTACTTTTTCGCATCCTGATCTGACGGAGGTATTCGATATCACATTCAAGTGTCTCAATCCCTTCTGGCTGGAAGAGACGACGCATCGGGAGGATATCGCTTCATGGATTGCGGACTGGTACTTCCCTACCGTTATCCTCCGGGATGATCCGAACAGCATGATCTTCGGGCACCGCCAGATGGATGTCATCGTGGATGTTTACAATGACGGGCACGTTGCCACCGGCATGACGGTACAGTTTAAGGCTATCGGCGAGGTGGTCAACCCGTACCTGCTGAATGTGAATACCCGTGAGTTCATCAAGGTAAATTACACGATGATAGCGGGGGATGTCATTACGGTAAACACGGACTACGGCTCGAAGTCGATCACGCTTTTACGGAGCGGCGCGGAGACGAATATCTACCGCTATATGGATGTGGACTCGACCTTCCTTCAGCTGGATATCGGGGACAACATTTTCCGCTATGATGCGGACTCGGGGGTTACTTCCTTGGAGTGCACGATCCTTTATGACCAGAAGTATTTAGGAGTATAGCATGGACGCACGGATTTTTGACAAAACATTGAATCCTCTGGGCGTGGTTGACGAGATGGCTTCCCTGATCTGGACGATTAAGTATTTCGCGGTAGGGGAAATGAAACTCCTTGCACCGGTTACGGAGAACAACAAGGAGCTGCTTGCCGTCGGCAATATCGTCGTAAAGCATGACGAATACACCGATTATGTGGATGCGAATGATAAGGTATGGCGCAGGGCGGCGGAGATTTCTTTCGTCCGGTACACCACGGACTCATCCGGACAGGAGCAGATCGAGGCACAGGGTTACCTGCTATCCTCCTGGCTGAATCAGAGAGTGATAACGCCACAGTTAGCCCTTAACGGTACCTGCCAGTATGTGGTGAATACGCTTATCGCTAAAAATATTGGCTCCTCGGCGGCTACGGCTCGGAAGTTCCCACAGTTTGAGATGCTGGATCAGGAGAACCTCGGCGGCTCTTCCTTTGATTACTCTAACGAGGCACTCAAAGCCCTCGGGGATGAAGTGCGGGATGTCTGCCAGCAGGGAAAGATAGGCTATGACATTCTCGTGAATGAGCGGGATAAGAAATACGGTTTTTATCTTTATGCGGGAAAGAACTTAACATCCAGCAATACGGACGGGAACGCGCCTTGTATCTTCTCCCGTGATTTCGATAACGTCAACCAGCAGGAATATGAAGACACGACGGAGAACTATAAGAACTACGCTTTCGTAAGGGGCGCGGCGGATTCGCAGAATGTGCAGGAAGTTGTTGCGGTGGACGGGGAAAGCGCGTCGGGGCTTGCACTCCGGGAAGTGCTTATCGACGCGTCGGATATCTCCCGGACGGCGGAGAACGCTTCCGGACAGTCGCAGGATATACCGCTTGCGACCTATCGGGCGATGCTGGCAAGCAGGGGCAACACAGAACTGACCGCTATGGTGGAGAACTACACCTTCAACAGTTCCATCAATATCCGGTCAAACCTCCGATACAAGGAAGACTTCGACCTCGGCGACCGCGTCACCTGTTTAGAGCGACGGTGGAATATTACGATCAATTCCCGTATCACGGAGATTACACAGACATTTGAGAGCGGTAAGACGCTGATAGAGGCTACCTTCGGGGAGTCGGCTCCTACGCTTCTCGACAAGATTAAGAAAGTGAGGTAAGAGATGGCGAATTATTTACCGTTTAACAGCATATTGGACGGAGAAGGCACGCCTGACCGTCCCTGCAAGGCGGAGGACTGGGCTTGGTACTTCTCGACCTTCATCGGTAACGGTGTCTTTCCGAAGCCGACGGACGGCCTGCAGGTCGTTTCAGACTCGGACATGAATGTTCTGGTTAAGGACGGCTTCGGCTATATCAACGGCTATGCATTTAAGAATCCTGCGGACTATCAGGTCACGATTACGACGGCTGACGGCTCCCTTCCCAGAATCGACCGCATCGTCCTCCGGTGGGATCTGGCTAACCGGCTGATGCAGATTGCACTTTTAACCGGTACTCCGTCGGCATCCCCGTCCGCTCCGCCTCTTGCAAGGACGGCTGACCGCTACGAACTGGCTCTTGCCGATATCGCAGTGGCTGCCGGTACCACTACCATTACGCAATCCATGATCACGGACAGGCGAAGCAACACAGACCTTTGCGGCATCGTCGAGGGTACCGTATCACAGATTGACTGGGCGGCTCTTACTTCGCAGCTCAACGCCTTCATGGATGAGTATTCCGCCGCCATTGTATCGGACTATGCGGGCTACACCGCACAAATCGAGGAGTTTGAGACACAGTACGAGAGCGATATACAGGACTGGACGGAAGACCAGCAGGCCGCTTTCCTTGCGTGGGTGGCTACGATTCAGGATATCCTCGATGAGACCGTGGCGGGTCAGTTGGAGTTAGAGATTGAACGGCTGCGGAATCAGGTAGGCATCCCGGACGCTTACGACTCGGATACCGTTTACGATGAGGGCGACTACTGCATTGAGGATAATACGCTTCAGCGAGCGAAAAAGCAGACCCTCGGCGGCGGCTTTGACTCTACCTTCTGGGAGCCGACCACGGTGCTATCCGAGATCCAGAAGCGCATCGACATCGAACGCGAGAAGATTTACACGAAGATTGCGAACAATCAGCTTGCGATTGAGTCGCGTCTTGTAATCAACGACAGCGGCGATCATCTGCTGCTGGATGACTTGGGTACCATTTTAGCGGTCAACCAGACCGTAAAATTTAATTTTGCATAGAGGAAAGGAGAATATTTCAATGAGTGATGCAAGATTATCGAACCTCGGGCAGATAGCGAACCCGATCAACAAAGGCATCCAGAATGTCCTTCTGGATGACGGTACGAACGCAAAGAGGGCTTTGCTTAAGCAGCTTCTCGGCACTGGATCCGGTGCGGCGAACAGCCTGGTATTTCGCGAGGAGATCACGGAGATCACGGATGATATGTATGCGGACATTTCATCGGGTAAGTTCGAACTCGTTCACGCA
>JAFSYD010000039.1 GCA_017443685.1 Lachnospiraceae bacterium
CTTCTTTGCTGCCAACGTAAATGATTTTTCCATCACTTACCGCGATTGCCTCGGCATAAGGCTTGAATTCATCCATTGTAATGACATTTCCTAAAATAATTGTCTTTGCTTTCATTTCTTTAGATTCCTCCTTAATCTTGTTCACGACTGTATAACGGTTATATCTTGTGTATAATTTTTACTGTGAATAGTAACGCGCAAATATTTCGAAACAAAATACCGTCATATCATCTTATCAGTGATGCCGTATCACCTCGAAACGATACAGCTCCACAGGCTCCCCGAGGTCGATCCCGCCCTTTTGCGCGGAGATGGCGATCTGGTCTTCCACCGTATCCACGCCGTCAAGGTCGGGTAAAAGCAGACCCTGCTTCCTTCCCTGGCGGACGATCACGCCATAGCGTTTCACATCCAAAAATGAACTGTCCGCGATTGGCTCCGGCTCGGAAAGCACATCCACGCTGTACTCGAGAAGCGGCACCTCATCCTTCCTTACCGGGAAAAACCTGTGATCCGCCGTCGCCGCGGATATCGCGTTCTGTATGAGCTCCTCCCCAACACATTTTGTGGTCGGGACGATCGTTCCGATACAGCCCCGCAGCCGTCCGTTCAGGTGCAGGGATACGAACGCTCCGGCCTTTTGTTTTAAGATCGCATCCGTCACCGTTTTCTCATCGGAAGCCCCGGTCGAATCCAGAACGCCCGCCTCTTTTATCAGCTTCGGAAGTTCCTCCGACGCGCGGATCTTCTCATGCTTTAAGACATAGCTTTCCAGGGATGCGCGAGCCATCCGCACCCAGATATCCTCACTGCTCTTCTTATTCATCAGGCTCTCCTTTTTCTTTCCCTGCCGAAGCTTTAGGAACTTCCTTCCCGCGTCTTCGCCCGTCGGCCGGAAGGTACAAACGCCGTAGCCCACGCCGAAGGTTGCCTCGTGGGATAAGGCTTTTGCTTTTACCGAAACACCGTCAAACGCACCCGCCATCATTACGAACGACCGGTGCCCGCATTCCGCCGCGCAGTTTAACAGGTGCTCGTCAAAATCAAACAGCTCATCGAACCGGCCTTTGCCCATCACGCGCATGATCCGCTCGTCGTAGATCGGCGCTTCCGAAGCAAACCCGTACGGTCCGTCCTCCTTCATCTTATGCGCCAGATCCCCGCTCGCGACATAGACAGTGCGCCTCCCAAGCGCCTCCGCAGCCTCTTTTATGAGCATTCCCATTTTATAATGCTCTTCTAAGGACAGCCCCGACAGGCCGATCCGCACCAGCTTGAAATTACTGTACAATTTGCGGATATAATACAGCGGGATCATCGTTCCGTGATCCAAAGGAACATCCTGCGGACGCTGGCCAAGGGTTCCCGCCGGGAAATCCTCGATATTGGCGATCGCGGACAGACGCTCCGTAAAATCTTCATCATAGCCCACCGTAAAACGCACCTGCGGCGCCCGGAATCCGCCCATATCGCCTTTTGCCACCGCTCCCGGGGAGATGTGAAAATAATCCGCGTACAAAATGCTGTGCGGAGACGAAACCACGATCGTCTCCGGCGCAAGCTCCGCGATCTCCTTTGCCGCTTCCATATAAGCATCCGTCGTTGCCTGTATTTTCTTTTCCTCGCCGTGCCCGACCTCCGGCAGCATGATCGGAGGGTGCGGCACCATAAATCCGCCGACAATCATAATTTTACCTCGTCATTCACCTGACAGTTCTTCCGCCGCGGGGCCTCATCGTCCGTCTGACAGCGCACACGTCGTCGCCTCGCATCATTCCTCAGCCGGCATTCCGTCGCCGCCCTCATCATTCACCGGCCAGCCGCCGATCCGCCGTCCCGTCCGAGAGCATCGCCACCTGTGGAAAGCAGTCGAATGTCGCAAAATAATCCTTCATTGTCTCCGCCCTGCGGATCAGCTTCGCCTCGCCGTCTTCCTTTAACAGGATCTCCGCCGAACGCAGGCGCCCGTTATAATTATATCCCATCGAAAACCCATGTGCCCCCGTGTCATGAATAAAAAGCAGATCGCCCTTTTCAATCTCCGGAAGCGCACGGTCGATCGCGAATTTATCGTTGTTTTCGCAAAGCGACCCGACCACGTCATATATATGATCGCAGGGCGCGTCCTCTTTTCCGAGAACCGTGATATGGTGATAGGATCCGTACATCGCCGGACGCATCAGGTTCGCCGCGCACGCATCTACGCCGATATATTCTTTGTAAATATGCTTCTCGTGGATCGCCGTCGTAAGCAGGCCGCCGTACGGCGCCATCATAAAGCGCCCCATCTCCGTGTAGATCGCGATATCGGAAAGCCCCGCAGGTACCAGAATCTCCTCATAGGCTATGCGCACGCCCTCACCGATGACCGCGATATCATTCGGTACATCCTCCGGCCGGTAGGGCACGCCGACACCGCCCGAAAGATTGACAAAGGATATCCTGCAGCCCGTTTCTTTATACAGCTCCACAACAAGGGTAAAAAGCGTCCGCGCAAGCGCCGGATAATAGTCATTCGAAGTCGTATTGCTCACGAGGAAGGCGTGAAGGCCGAAATTCTTCGCACCGCGGTCTTTTAACATACCGTAAGCCTGAAACAGCTGTGCCTTCGTCATCCCGTATTTTGAGTCGCCGGGATTGTCCATTATGCCGTTCGCGATCTCGTAAACGCCGCCTGGATTGAATCGGCAGGAGATCGTCTCGGGGATCTTTCCGATCGTTTTTTCCAGAAAATCAATGTGCGTAATGTCGTCCAGATTGATGATGCCGCCGAGCCGATCCGCATACGCGTATTCCTGCGCCGGCGTTTCGTTCGAGGAAAACATAATATCATCGCCGCGCGCGCCGATAGCTTCGCAAAGGGCTAACTCCGCCGCCGAAGAACAGTCAAAACCGAAGCCATAATCCTGCATGATCCGCATCAGAAACGGATTGGGCGTCGCCTTGACCGCAAAGTATTCCTTGAAATTCCGGTTCCATGCAAAAGCCTTTTTTACAGCCTCGCAGTTCGCCCGGATGCCCTTTTCATCATAGATATGAAACGGCGTCGGATATTCGGCTGCAATTTTTTGAGCCTGTTCCTTTGTAATAAACGGTTGCTTTTTCACGAGTGTCTCCTCCTTACCATACAAGACCTGACCAGCCCGCCAAAAAGACGAGCGGTTACATTATACCACGAAAGCACGAGGAGAAACAATATTTATATTGTTTCGACGACGCTACGCGATAACGGACGGCAACGTCCGTTATACCACGAAAGCACGAGAAAAATCCATCCCACATTCCCCTCTTTTCACTTCCCCCCACTTATGATAGAATACGATCATATCGGGGGATCGTCTTTCTCCCGGTTGGGGCGTTTATTGTATATGTAATAAAGGAGATCATCTATGTGGGCTAACGAAAGCATCTTTTACCAGATCTACCCCTTAGGCTTATGCGGCGCACCGTATGAGAACGATGGTGTATTGGAGCATCGGATCTTAAAAGTACTGGATTTTATTCCGCACCTGAAAAAACTGAATATCGACGCTGTCTACTTTTCCCCGTTGTTCGAGTCGGATACGCACGGCTACAACACCCGCGATTACAGGAAGCTTGACACGCGGCTCGGCACGAATGAGGATTTGAAAAAAGTCTGCGAAGCACTTCACGAGGAAGGCATCCGCATTGTTTTGGACGGCGTTTTCAACCATGTCGGCAGGGGCTTCTTCGGCTTTAAGGATGTACAGGAAAAGCGCTGGGATTCCCCTTATAAGGATTGGTTCCATATCAGCTTCGACGGCAATTCACATTACAACGACGGCTTCTGGTACGAGGGCTGGGAAGGCAATTTCGACCTCGTTAAGCTGAACTTAAAGAACCCAGCGGTCACCGATTACCTGATGGAGTGCGTCAGATTCTGGATCGACGAATTTGATATTGACGGGCTGCGGCTCGATGTCGCGTATATGGTCGACCGCGACTTTTTAAAACGGCTCCGTCACGACACCGCCGCGTGGAAGGACGAATTCTTCCTCATCGGCGAGATCCTGGGCGGCGATTACAAGCAGATCATGAACGGTGAAATGTGCCATTCGGTGACGAATTACGAATGCTACAAGGGTATCTATTCAGCGTTGAACAGCGACAATCTCTTCGAGATCATCCACTCCCTGATGCGGCAGTTCGGCCCGGAAAACTGGGTGCTCTACCGCGGCGAACACCTGTGGTCCTTCGTAGACAACCACGATGTCACACGGATCGCTTCGAATATCGAAAACGAAAAAAAGCTCCCCCTCGCCTATGCGCTGATGTTCGGAATGCCGGGCATCCCGATCGTATACTATGGCAGCGAATGGGGCGTAAAAGGCAAAAAATCCGACGGCGATCCGTCCTTACGTCCGGCATTTGACGCGCCGGAGTGGAATGACC
>JAFSYD010000040.1 GCA_017443685.1 Lachnospiraceae bacterium
ATCGGCGGCGGAGAAGAAGCGTTTCCACGAATTCCTTGAGGCACACGGCGGCAGGAACGTGACGATCTTAAACGGCTACGGCCTGTCAGAACTGGGCGGCGCGTGCTGCCTGTCCACACCGGATCTGGACGACGAATCCATCGGTTACCCGCTGCCCGGGATCACGGTACGGCTCTTCGACGAGGACAAAGAACGTTTCTTTTCGCCAAAGCAAAAAGGCGGCGAGGGCGTGCTTTACCTGACGGCTCCGTCCATGGCAGCATCGACGCTGGACGGAAATGAGGTGATCAAGGTCGAGATCATCGACAGGAAGCCCTATGTGTGTACCAACGACCTGGTGCGCGTGGATCCGGACGGGAGGATCAATTATCTGGGGCGGGCCAACCGCTTCTTCATGCGCGACGAGGGAAGGAAGTACGAGTCCGGCAGAGTGGAGACGGAGTTTTCCCGTCTGAAGGATATCGAAAGCTGCGCCATCGTGCCGGTATACTATAAGATACAGCACGACACCATCCCCATGCTGTGCGTAAAGCTCAGGGACGGAGCCGGCGAACCCCTGGATGTTATGCAAAATGCGCTCCGGCAGGTATTCATCGAAAAGAAGACGATTCCGGAGGATGATATTCCAAGCAGGGTGATGCTGGCGGAGACGCTTCCGAGGAATTCCAATGGCAAGATCGACCTGTATAAGCTCAACCGGGGAGAGGTTTCCGGCGAGGTATACACGGTGGAGCCGGTTCGCACGCAGGATCAGCTTACGGATTTTGCCTTGCCTTGCTGCGAGGATGAGACGGGGGATATCGTTGAACAGGTTCTCGAGAGCATATCTTCCGATATCAAAAGCAAAGCCCCGGGCAGCAGGATCATGCGGAATATCAAGAAGGGGACATCGGTGATGGAAGATGGCAGCAACAAGCTTTACGAGAATTTCAATTCCCTGTGGTACATGCACCGGCAGATGATGGAGAATATGTTTGGCATGATGGGGCAGTGCTTCCCATGGGTCAGCCAGTTTATGTCCTTTGCCGGGTCGAGCGAATTGCAGAGCTTAATGGAAATTATGCCCAATATGGAGGGGGCGATGTCCGGAATGAAGAAAATGTTTTGGGGTGCACCGGGATTTGTGCCCGGAATCCCGTTTATGATACCCGGCATGGCCGGGGCTATGATGCCGATGTTTCACGAGCAGGCGGTTCAGATGTTCTCCTGCATGGATCAGATCGCCTTCGATACGATACAGCGTGTCTTTGAGATGAACAGGCAGTTTGGCGATAAGATGTTCGACATGGCAATGAAGATGGCCGGTCCGAGTCCGGCGTTCGATGGCGGCGGGGCAGACGATGACGATGTCATCGATGTCGAAGCCGAGGTGATCGGGTAGAGCGGTTCCCGTTTCGGATGGGATCATCAGCCGTCAGTCAATCTGTTTTTACAATGCGAAGGGCATTACCACCGTATGGATGTCATCAAGCCAGGTATGTCCGCTCATCCGCCTCACGTCAAGGGTATTGATCACGACGCCCCGCACCCGAAGCTTGGTATCCGAAGAAAAATCACGGATCGAGCCGACGGAGCTTACCACATAATATGCGTCTCCGATATGCCCTAAGTACATCATTTCATGACCGGAAAAGATCAGGATCGTCCCGGGAAGAAAGGTGTTGAGGGCAGCCTTTTTTACTTCGACGGGCGTATCCTTTTCCCATTTGACCTTTGCCGTCGGCATGGCGGCCTGCCAAGTGGTATTGCGCGGGAGGTTAAGGCCGAAGCAGTGGTACACGTCGCGCATATAAGAAGAGCAGTCCGCCGAGGAAAGCCCTACGCCCCAGCCGTAGGTGTC
>JAFSYD010000041.1 GCA_017443685.1 Lachnospiraceae bacterium
TATGACGATGACGACGATGAGGAGGACGACGGCCCGATCAATCCGCGCCTCGATAAGGCGATCACGATCATGGGGGTTGCGGCGGCGGTTGTCATCATCGGGATATTTATCTATCTGATCGCGACGGTGGTGTTTGATCTGCATTTCTTCAACCCGGATGCGATCATCGCGCCGGTTGCCGATGTGACGGAAACGGACGACGGCAAGGACGGTGAGGAGAGTGACCAGGTATCCGTTCCGAATTTGCTCGGGATGACGGCTGACGAGGCGAAGGCGGCGCTCTCCGGCAAGGGGCTCGGCTACAAGGCCGTAGCGACCGAAAGCTCGAACCAGTACGCGGAGGGACAGATCACGAAGCAGTCGCCGTCGGCGAACGAATCGGTAGATCGCAATACGACGATCAAGGTGACCTTAAGCTCGGGGAAGGGTGAGCTTGAGATCCCGGATGTGAAGGGACAGATCGAAAGTACGGCGGAGTCCCTGATCACGGACGCGGGCTTTAAGTGCGTAAAAGAATACAGCTATTCGAAAGATGTGGAGCAGGGACAGGTCATTTCCCAGACGCCGGGCGGCGGTTCTCTCGGAAAAGAAGGCGATACGATCACCATCACGATCAGCCAGGGCGAAGAGGCGGCAAAGGTGCCGAACGTCATCGGCAAGGATATGGACGAAGCGGTCGAGGAATTGGAGGAAGCGGGATTTTTTGTTAAAGCCGAGACCTCATATTCGTCGACGGTTGCCGCGGGGTGCGTGATCTCCCAGAGTGTTGCCGGCGGCGAGGAGCAGCCCATGGGAACGACGATCAAGCTTGTGATCAGCGGCGGTGCGGAGGTGACCTACTATACCTTTTCCATTACCGTGGAGCCGCATGAGAATCTCGAGACGGTTTACACCTTAAAGGACGCGAGCGGAACGACGATCGAAAGCTGGAACATTTCATCGCCGACAACGATCTCAATGAAGAATCTGACGTCGCCGTCGGGTACGCTTTACTATGACAATACGACGGCAGGCGGCAACTCGACCGGTTCGCAGAACATTACGTTCAACAAGCAGTAAGCAATGGGTGAACAGCATCTTTTTTGCGGACGGATCATAAAGGCAACGGCGGGCTTCTATTACGTCAGCGTGCCGGAACGCGGCATTTATCAGTGCCGTGCGAAGGGTGCGTTCCGTAAGGCGGGGCATTCGCCGCTTGTAGGGGATATTGTGGATATCAGGCTGACTGCCACGCAGGACGTGGAGGGGAATGTGGAGCGCATTCATCCGCGCTCTTCCGTTTTATCCCGCCCGTCGGTGGCAAATGTGGACGGCGTGCTCGTTGTTTTCGCCTTGAAGGATCCGGTGCCGAATCTGCTGCATCTGGATCGCATTCTTGTCAGTATAGAGCAGGAGGATCTTCCCGCGGTCATCTGCTTTAACAAAAGCGACATTACGGATGATGAGCCGGCGAAGGAACTGGCGGCCATTTATGCCGGTGCGGGGTATACGGTTCTCGTGACGAGCGCGAAGACGCATGAGGGTGTGGACGAGGTGAGGCAGCGGCTTGCCGGGAAGCTTTTTACCGTCGCCGGACCGTCGGGGGCCGGGAAGTCGTCTCTGATCAACTGTCTGCAAAACGACATCGTAATGGAGACCGGCGAGGTGTCGAAAAAGATCGGACGCGGCAAACAGACGACGCGGCATATCGAGCTGGTTGCCGTTGACAGGAACAGCTACATTGTGGACACGCCGGGATTCGGGGCCGTGTCCGTGCCGGATATGAAGCCGCTTTCTCTGGCGGCCTGTTTTCCCGAGATGGCGGGAGCGGAAGAAAAATGCAGGTTTCGCGGCTGCGCGCATATCGACGAGCCGGACTGTGAGGTGAAGCGTCTGACAGAAGAGGGGCGTATCGCGGCAAGCAGGTACGAAAGCTACCGTATCCTGTATCAGGAGCTGTTGGATAAGGGAAAAAGGAAATATTAGGGTTACATAAATATTTTAACTCAGATCCAGCTGCATCCAACGGTGGAGCAGAATACCTCGATGCTCATTACGGAGAGCGTCCGCGGCGACGGAGCGATCCTGGTGAACCAGGAGGGGAAGCGCTTTACCAACGAACTGTTGACCAGAGATAAGGTGTCCGCGGCGGAGCTGGAGCAGACCGGCGGCAATGCCGTAGCCGACATCGTCGTCTTCGGTAAAGTAGCCAGCGAGAGCGCAGTGGAGTACTGCGACAGATAAAGAAAAACGAACCCCGCTTCCGAAAACGGAAGCGGGGTTTTTGTAATAAAAAATGGAGCATAGGGGGATATTTCCTGTGACCTCGGAAATGGAGTTTTTTGAAACAAAAAATGGAGCATAGGGGATTCGAACCCCTGACCTCCACAATGCGAATGTGGCGCGCTCCCAACTGCGCTAATGCCCCAAAGGTGTTCACCCATCATCCCGTGTGAACACGTTTCCTATTTTAGTCTTTTCTTAAAGAAAAGTCAAGGGTGGTTTTTTATTGCACATTTGCCATTGTTCGCTTATAATATTGAAATAGTATATGTTTGTCAGGCAAGGGGGATTACGATGAGCTGTGCGGATCAGATTTTTGTCGCGATGTGCCGCGATATTTTGGACAACGGAACATCCACCGAAGGGGAGAAGGTTCGTCCGAAGTGGGAGGACGGGAGCTTTGCCTATACGATCAAGCGCTTCGGCGTGGTGAACCGTTACGATCTTCAGAAAGAATTCCCGGCGATCACGCTGCGGCGTACGGCCATCAAGAGCGCGACAAATGAGATGCTCTGGATATGGCAGAAGAAGTCGAACAACATCCGTGATCTGAAGTCTTCCGTCTGGGATGAGTGGGCGGATGAGACCGGCTCGATCGGCAAGGCCTACGGCTACCAGATGGGCGTGAAGCATAAGTACAGGGAAGGGATGATGGATCAGGTGGACCGGGTGATCTATGATCTGAAGAATAACCCGTTTTCCCGCCGGATCATGACGAATATATATGTGCATGCGGATCTGAATGAGATGCATTTATATCCGTGCGCATACAGCATGACCTTCAATGTGACCGCGGATAAGGGCAATGACAGGCTGGTTTTGAACGCGATCCTGAATCAAAGGTCTCAGGATGTACTTGCCGCGAATAACTGGAATGTCTGCCAGTATGCGGTGCTCGTGCATATGCTGGCGCAGGTCTGCGGGATGCAGGCGGGCGAGCTTGTTCACGTGATCGCGGATGCGCATATCTATGACCGTCACATTCCCCTGGTGGAGGAGCTGATCACACGCAAGCAGTATCCGGCGCCGAAGTTTTGGATCAATCCCGAGATCACGGATTTTTACCGGTTTACCGAAGATGATATCCGGCTCGATGATTACGTGACCGGCGAGCAGATCAGGAACATCCCGATCGCGGTATGAAAAGCAAATAGCTGCCTGCCTTTTTTGCCGATCGCAGCGAAAGCTAAGAAGCGCAGGCAAATAAGACGGTAGCAGGAGAGATATCATGATGAAAATGATCGCAGCCGTGGACGCAAAATGGGCGATCGGCAACAAAGGAAAGCTTCTGATCA
>JAFSYD010000042.1 GCA_017443685.1 Lachnospiraceae bacterium
GGAAGCGGGCGAGTATTTTTTAAGAGCCTTCATCGATAAGGAAGGCGGTATCACGATCGAGGACTGTGTGACCGTAAGCCGCGAGATGAACGAGATACTGGACCGCGAGGATTACATCGCGGATGCGTATACATTTGAGGTTTCCTCGCCGGGCGTGGAACGGGTATTGAAAAAGGATGCTCATTTTACCGCGGCCCTTGGGAAAGAGGTTGCGGCGAAGCTTTTTACACCGATGGACGGGCAAAAGGAATTTGCCGGCATATTAAAAGCATTTTCCGATGCGGATGTGACGATAGAAGCAGACGGGACCGAGAAGGTTTTGCAGCGAAAAGACATAGCTAAGATTCATTTGGCGTTTACTTTATAGAGTTTTAGGAGGACATTATGGCGAACACCGAATTGTTAGAAGCGCTTAATCTTTTGGAAGCGGAGAAAAATATCAGCAAGCAGAGTATTTTGGAGGCTATCCAGAATTCACTTCTGATCGCGACCAAGAATCATTACGGTAAAGCGGACAATGTAACGGTAACGATCGATCCCGACACCTGTGAATATCACGTGATCGCGGAAAAAACGGTGGTGGATACGGTCGAGGAGCCGATCGAGCAGATCTCGTTAGCCGAGGCCCGCGTGATCGACGGCGGCATTAACTTAGGCGACGTGATCAAGGTGGAGCTGCAGTCTAAGGACTTCGGACGGATCGCGACATCGAGCGCGAAGAACGTCATTACACAGAAGATCCGTGAGGAAGAGCGCAAGGTGATCCTGGATGAATACCAGGCGAAGGCACATACCGTTGTCACCGGTATCGTACAGCGCTTCATCGGGCGCAACATCAGCATCGATCTCGGCAAGACGGACGCGATCCTGAATGAGAACGAGCAGATCCGCGGCGAGCATTACCGCCAGACCGACAGGATCAAGGTCTATATCCTGGAAGTCAAGGATACGGTGAAGGGCCCGAGGATCCGCGTTTCCCGTACGCATCCCGAGCTTGTGCGCAAGCTTTTCGAGGAAGAGGTGCAGGAGGTGCGGGAAGGCATCGTCGAGATCAAGGCGATCGCCCGTGAAGCCGGCAACCGTACGAAGATCGCGGTCTGGTCGAATGATGAGAACGTTGATCCGGTCGGTGCGTGCGTCGGTATGAACGGTTCGCGTGTCAATGCGGTTGTATCCGAGCTCGGCAATGAGAAGATCGACATTACGATCTGGGATGAGAACCCGGCGATCATGATCGAAAATGCCTTATCCCCGGCGAAGGTTATTTCCGTGATGGCGGATATGGAAGAGCATACGGCGAAGGTCGTTGTGCCGGACTATCAGCTGTCGCTTGCAATCGGCAAAGAAGGACAGAACGCCCGTCTTGCAGCGAAGCTGACCGGCTATAAGATCGACATCAAGAGCGAGACGCAGGCACAGGAGGCTGGTGACTTCTATGCTTACGAAGATGAATACTACGATGACGACGAGTATTACGACGAGGATGAATACTACGATGAGGATTATGCCGATGACGAGGCGGCGCAGGAGACTTCCGGGCCGGTCGGCGAGGAGTAAGGAGCAGGCGCGATGAGTGGCGATCCGGTGCTTTCCATGCTTGGGCTTTGTAAGAGAGCCGGCAAGTTAAAAAGCGGCGCCTTTTCGGTGGAAGAGGCGGTCAAAGGGAAAAAGGCGTATCTGGTGATCGTTGTGTGCGATGCCTCGGACCGGACGAAAAAAACACATCGCGATATGTGTGCATATTACAGTGTCCCGCTTTATGAATACGGCACAAGGGACACCCTGTCGGCGGCGATCGGCCAGACGGAGCGCGTATCGGCTGCCGTATTGGATGAGAATTTTGCAAACGAGTTGATAAAACGTTTATCGAAGGTATAACGGAGGAGCATAAATGGCGAAAACGAGAATTCATGCAGTAGCAAAGGAACTGAATGTAGCATCGAAGGACGTTGTGAATTTCCTTGTGGGAAAGGGATATGACGTAAAAAGCCATTCGAGCACCATTGAGGATGATGCCATTGCGTTGATCAGGGAACGGTTCGGCGGCGGCGCGTCTTCCGGCACAAAGCCCATGGAAAAAGCAGTCCCGGTAGCGGCGTCTGCTGATCCGGCGCATGTATCGGAGGCACCGGTACGGAAGCCGGAGGCGGATGCGAATGCACATGCGCCGGAACGGAAAGAGCCGCCAAGCGGTGCACCGCAAAAAGAGGGTTCCTCCGGTCCGGCGGCGGATCGCGAAAAGCGTCCGCGCCCGCCGAAAAAGAAAAAGATCGCAGTCGTATTTAATTCCCAGCATTCCAAGGCTAGCGGCGGCAGCCGTACGGGAGAAGGGGGTTCGCGGCGTCCGGCATCTTCGGAGCGCAGGGCACTACGGAATAACGACCCGCGGCGCGGGGCCTTCCGTCCGGAAGGCGGCAACCGTGTGATCCGTCCGCGTCCGGAAAGCGAGCGTACCGTAAGGCCCGAGGCGACAAAGCCCCGTCCGCAGGAAGAAGAGATCATCATCGCAAAGCCCCAGCCGGTGGAGGAAAAGCCTAAAGCACCGGTTAAGACGGAGGAGAAGCCGGTACGCATTACCCTTGATATGATAAGAGGGAAGGCGCCGGAGAATAAGGAGACGCCGAAAAACGAGGGCAGCAATCGCCCGGCACAGGAGCAAAAGCAAAATGCGCGTCCGTCCGGCGGCGAGAAAAAGAACAAGTTCGGCGGCAATAACAAATCAGGAGAGGGCGCGAATAACGCAAAATCCGGGAATAACGAGAAGAAGAATTCGGGCGGCAGAGATGCAGGCAAGAATAAAAAGCGCAACCAGGAGCATGATGCATTAGGCAGTAAGAAGAAGGAGCGTTACGGCAACTTAGAGAAGAACTCGGCAAAGAAGAAACAGAAGGGTAACCAGCCGAAGACGGAAGCCCGCAATGAGGACGAGATCTTGACACTGATTTTACCTGAGCATTTAACGATCCGCGAGCTTGCGGACAAAATGAAGATCGCACCGTCCGCCATCGTAAAGAAGCTCTTTATGAAGGGCAAGATGGTGACGGTCAACCAGGATATCGATTATGAGCAGGCAGAGGAGATCGCATTGGAGTTCAACTGCATCTGCGAGCCGGAGGAGAAGGTCGATGTGATCGCAGAGCTTCTGAAAGAGGACGAGGAAGATCCCGATAACATGGTTTCCCGTCCGCCGGTTGTCTGTGTAATGGGACATGTTGACCATGGTAAGACATCCCTGCTGGATGCGATCCGCGATACCCGTGTACAGGCGAAGGAAGCGGGCGGCATCACACAGAAGATCGGTGCTTATGTCGTAACGATCAACGATCAGAATATCACATTCCTGGATACGCCGGGTCACGAAGCGTTTACCGCGATGCGTATGCGCGGCGCGAACTCCACGGATATCGCGATCTTAGTCGTAGCGGCGGACGACGGTGTTATGCCGCAGACCGTAGAGGCGATCAATCACGCGAAGGCGGCAGGCATCGAGATCATCGTTGCGATCAATAAGATCGACAAGCCGAACGCGAATATCGAGCGCGTGAAGCAGGAGCTTTCCGAGTATGAGCTGATCCCCGAGGATTGGGGCGGAAGCACGGTCTTTGTTCCGGTATCCGCGAAGACACAGGAAGGTATTGAGCAGCTGCTGGAGATGATCCTGCTTACGGCGGAGGTATTGGAGCTTAGATCCAATCCGAAGCGGAACGCACGAGGTCTTGTCATTGAGGCAGAGCTGGACAAGGGACGCGGCGTGGTCGCTACGGTCCTGGTACAGAAAGGTACCTTAAAGGTTGGCGATCCGGTTGCGGCGGGAAGCTCTTTCGGGCGTGTCCGTGCGATGATCGACGACAGTGGCAAGAATGTTAAATCCGCCGGTCCTTCGGTTCCGGTCGAGATCTTGGGTTTATCGGAAGTTCCGAA
>JAFSYD010000003.1 GCA_017443685.1 Lachnospiraceae bacterium
AAAAATCAGCATATAGTGTCAAAATAGGCACGGCCACAACATCTAGTGGCTGTGCCTCTTTTTTTTGCGGAAAAAATTCCCCCACTATCCGCCACGCCTTATAAAGCCTGAAATCAACCTTAAATTTTGGCTTGCATAACCGCCAAAAAGAGGGTAATATGTATATCGGGTGGTGAAAAGTGGTGGATTATGGGAGGATGTGCAATGATGTGTCCCGTTTCCCGTGTCCGCTGCATCACGATTGTAAGAGAAAGGAGGCAAAGCATCTATGTTTCGGGGCGAGTACAGTCATTCGATCGACGCAAAGGGACGCCTGATCCTTCCGGCGAAAATGCGCGAACAGCTGAATGAGACCTGTATATTAACCCGTGGACTGGATGCCTGTCTTTATGTTTATTCTTTGGAAGAGTGGCAAAAGATCGAAGAGGACTTTCAGAGTAAACCTCATGCGGATGCTGCGTCGCGGCGATTTGCGCGTACGTTTTTCGGCGGCGCCGTGGATGTTGATATCGACAAGCAGGGGAGGGTCTTGATTCCCGCGAATCTGCGGGATTACGCGAAATTGGATAAAGATGTGGTCCTGACCGGCGTGCTGACACATATCGAGATATGGGATAAAGCAGCGTGGAACGACGATGTGGATACCTCCGATATGGAAAGCCTGGCCGAGCAAATGGCTGATATGGGTATTGCGATCTGATGGGCGCATTCATTCACAAATCCGTTCTTTTGGACGAATGCATCGCATCGCTTTGCTTAAAGCCGGACGGCACATATGTGGACGGCACGACGGGCGGCGGCGGACACTCGTTTGAAATCGCAAGGCATCTTACGAGCGGACGGCTCTGCTGCTTCGATCAGGATGCTGACGCGATGAAAGCGGCAGGGGAGCGGCTGGCGGAATACGGCGATAAGGTGACGTTCTTTCATCGGAATTTTGTCGAGATGAAGGATGCACTGCATGGCATCGGGATAGAAAAGGTGAACGGGATCCTGCTGGATCTGGGGGTATCGTCCTATCAGATCGACGAGGAGGAGCGAGGGTTTTCCTATATGAAAGAGGACGCTCCCCTGGATATGCGGATGGATCGGCGAAGCGACCTTACCGCGGCGAAGATCGTGAATACGTACAGCGAAAAAGAGCTCGCCGACATTTTGCACATTTACGGGGAAGAGCGGTTCGCAAAGACGATCGCAAAAAATATCATAAAAGCAAGGGAACAAAAAGAAATCCGGACAGCCGGCGAACTGGTTCGCATCATTGAGACATCAATCCCGGCAAAAGCAAGACGCACCGGCGGACATCCGGGCAAACGTACCTTTCAGGCGCTTCGCATTGAAGCAAATGACGAACTTGGCGTATTAAAGGCTTCGCTTTCCGATATGATCGACCTTTTGGAGGAGGGCGGAAGGCTGGCGGTCATCACCTTTCATTCGCTGGAAGACCGGATCGTAAAGCAGGCGTTTGCCGCGGCGCAAAAGCCCTGCGTCTGTCCGAAGGAATTTCCGGTATGCGTCTGCGGAAAGAAGCCGTCAGGCTATGTGGTGACAAGAAAGCCGATCCTTCCGGGCGAGGCGGAGATGGAAGCCAACAGCCGGGCAAAAAGCGCGAAACTGAGAGTATTTGAAAAAAGAAGCCGAATGGAGTAAAATCTTAGATTAGGGAGTTTTGATATGGCAAAACATCAGACATTTTATTATGAAGAAGGCAACACCGTCCGCAAGATAGAAAAGGCGCTTCCGACGCGCGAGACGTATCAGGAGGAGATCCGGCAGGCAAAGGAGCGGCATATCCGCGAACGCAAGCGCGAGCATAAGTCGGTGCTGCGCCTCAACCGCCTGTATACGGTGTATTTCGCTCTCGGACTGTGTGTGACGGGCGCGTTCTTCGTGTCTTATGTGCATCTGCAGAATTCGATCACGACAAGCATGACGAATATTGCAAAGCTCGAGGCCAATATCGCAAGTCTCAAAGAAGAGAACTCCGCGACGAAAAGCCGCATCTCTACGGCGACCAATCTGACCCATGTCAAGCAGGTGGCAATGAATGAGCTTGGGATGGTTTACGCGACGAATGATCAGATCGTTTATTACGAGGTCGAGGACGAGGATTATATGGATAAATACTAAGTCCGGCGAAGCGGGCCGGACCGCAAGATAGTTATATGGCAAGAAAAAGAAAAACAAAAGATCGTTTCCAAAAGCTGCTGAAGAGGATGCAAAGAAATCTGTGGGTTGTGTTCATGGTTTTTTGCGTTCTTTTTGTGTTGCTGATCGGGCGGCTGATGTACATCGAATACAACAGCGGCGACCGTTATCAGAAGATTGTTTTGGCCCAGCAGGAGTATGACAGCC
This sequence comes from Lachnospiraceae bacterium, assembly GCA_017443685.1. Lineage (GTDB taxonomy): Bacteria > Bacillota > Clostridia > Lachnospirales > Lachnospiraceae > RGIG4930. Next base: position 2,356 of record JAFSYD010000003.1, read on the forward strand.
AGGTCATTCCGTTCAAAAGGGGCGATATCGTGGATGCGAAGGGTACGGTGCTCGCGACGTCGATCGACGTATACAACGTGATCTTAGACTGCAAGCTGATGAACGCGAACCCGGACAAAATGGAAGCGACGATCGCAAGGCTTGCGACCTGTTTTCCCGATATTGACATCGCCTACGTCCGCAATCTGATCAGCGCACAGCCGAAGAAGCAGTATACGATCTTAAAAAAGAAGGTCAGCTATGACGATATGCGCAAGTTTACGGAGGTCAACGAGGACGATGACCGCGAGAACGATATCAAGGGGGTCTGGTTCGAAAAAGAGTACATCAGAAGCTACCCTTATGACAGCTTTGCGGCTTCGCTTTTGGGCTTTATCACGTCCGGCAACGCCGGCATGACAGGTCTTGAAAACGAGTACAATTCCGTTTTAAACGGTACGAACGGGCGTTCCTACGGCTATCTGAACGAGGACAGTGACATCGAGCGAACCGTCATCGAACCGTCCAACGGCAACACGCTGGTTACCACGCTCGACATCAATGTCCAGACGATCATCGAAGAGGAGATCGCGGAGTTCAACCGCGCCTACGCCCACGACGGGATGCCTGGCGCGAGGAATATCGCCGTGCTGGCGATGAATCCGCAGACCGGCGAGATCCTCGCCATGGCGAATTTCCCGACGTTTAACCTGAATGATCCATGGAATCTGGCCGCGACCGGGATGTACACCGAGGAACAGGTTGATGAGATGACGAGCGAGGAACAGCTTGACGCGTTGAACCGGATATGGCAGAATTTCTGTATCACGACGACGTATGAGCCGGGCTCGGTATTCAAGCCGTTTACCATTGCCACCGGCCTTGAGACAGGCACGATGAGCGGGAACGAGACCTATTATTGCGACGGGAGCGAGCACATTGCGAATTTCGACATCCACTGTGTAAAAAGAGAAGGGCACGGGATGCTCGATGTGAAAATGGCGCTGGCGCATTCCTGCAACGACTGTCTGATGCAGATGTCGTATGTGATCGGTGCGAAAAACTTTGCCGATTATCAGGCGCTGTTCGGATTCGGGCAGCGGACGGGCGTAGACCTGCCGGGCGAAGCGATGACCTTTTCTCTGATTTATTCCGAGGAAGAGCTTGAGAATACGGTCAATATCGCGACGAACTCCTTCGGGCAGAATTTTAACACGACGATGATCCAGATGGCAGCGGCTTTTGCCTCGCTGATCAACGGCGGCAACCTTTACCAGCCCTACCTGATGTCCCATGCGCTGGATGAGGCCGGGAACGTTGTGGTAAAGCGGGAGCCCGTGCTGTTGAAAAAGACGCTTTCCAAAGAGATCTCCGAACAGATGAAGGAATACTTAAGAGCCGTCGTTACGGAAGGCTCCGGTAATATCGGCGGGGTTTCGGGCTATGATATCGGCGGCAAGACGGGAACGGCACAGAAGCTGCCGCGCTC
>JAFSYD010000043.1 GCA_017443685.1 Lachnospiraceae bacterium
CATCGATCTTATAATCCACGCGGACGGCGAGCAGCTTGAGCAGGTGCTCGAGGCCATGAGCAAATACACCGTCTGAAACCGCTTTATTTCCGGCTGATCCCTCCGGGGATCCTGACAAGCTCGGCCTCCGATACCGCCTGTTCCACCAGGTCTTCGAACGACTTTCCAAGGCGCGCTTCCGAGGCCTTGATGATCTTCAGATTCGGTTTCGTGACCGGATGCCGGGCGACAAAGATCGTACAGCAGTCTTCATAGGGAAGGATCGACGTCTCATAGGTGCCGATCCTTTTTGCTATATCGACGATCTCGCTCTTGTCGAAGCCGATCAGCGGACGGTACACCGGCAGTGTCGCGGCGTTGTCCGTTACCAGAAGAGACTGCATCGTCTGGCTTGCCACCTGCCCGATACTCTCCCCCGTCACAAGCCCCAGGGCGCCGTCTGCTTTCGCAAAATGCCCGGCGATCTTCATCATATACCGGCGCATAATGATCGTCAGTTCCTCATGCGGGCAGGTATCGTAGATCTTCAGCTGGATGTCGGTGAAATTCACGACATGCAGCCGCATCGGCCCGCTGTACCCGGAAATCAGCTTTGCCAGATCCACCACCTTCTGTTTCGCCCGTTCACTCGTATACGGCGGCGCGTGAAAATACACGGCGTCGATCGTGACACCGCGCTTTGCCACCATGTACCCCGCAACCGGAGAGTCGATCCCTCCGGAAAGCAGAAGCTCCGCCTTGCCGTTCGTCCCGACCGGCATTCCGCCCGGTCCCGGTATTTCCGATGCGTAAAAATTGATCTTCTCCCGGATCTCGATATGCAGCATCACCTCCGGGTTGTGTACGTCCACCTTCAATGTCGGATAGGCATCAAGAAGCTTCTCGCCGATCGCGGCGTTAATCTCCATCGAATCCATCGGATAGTTCTTGCGCGCACGTCTCGCGTTCACCTTGAAGGTAAAATCCTTCCCGGCAAATTCCTCTCCGACATAATCCACCACCGCCTTCGCAAGGTCGTCAAAACCGGTATCCTCGATATAGGTACAGGGTGCGATCGCCGTCACGCCGAATACCTTAGTAAGCGCATCGAGCACTTCCGTCTTGTCCACCGGCCCTTGCGCCTCAACGAACACGCGTCCCTGCGGACGCGTCACTTTAAAGATCCCGTCCACATCCTTTAACGCGAACTCCACCTGCTTTACCAGCCGCTCCTCAAACAGATGGCGGTTCTTCCCCTTAATTCCGATCTCCCCGTATTTCACCAAAAATGCCTGATTCATCGCCACTTTCTCCTGACTTCCTTATATCTTCAAATCCGGTATCTGTTCAGCAGGCTGAACAGATACGCGAGGCATCAAGGCTTGCGCCATTGAAAGTTGATGCCTCGCCCGGTGGATTTACGTTAGCGGGCAGTCGCTCAGCAGTATATGCTTCGCGCTGCTGAACAGTCACCAAATCCGTTCCCATTAGCGCCTTGCTTTTCACCGGTTCCTCAAACGTTCTGCCGTCGTGCCGTCACCTTCTCCGGTACTTCCGCAGCATCGGCACAAGATCGCGCATCGCCGCAACTGCCGCGTCGATCTCTTCTTCCGTTGTAAAGACACTTGTGGAAAACCGCACCGTCTGCTCTAAGGCATCGCCCTTTAACCCGATCGCGGCAAGCGTCTTGCTGATGCCGGGCTTATGCGATGAGCAGGCGCTTCCGGCGGACACATAAATGCCCCTGTCCTCCAACGCATGGAGCATCACCTCCGCACGCACGCCGGAAACCGTTGCGCTGACGATCTGCGGTGCCCCGTCCTCACCCGTCGGGCCGTTAAGAGATATGCCGTCAATGGACTCCAGCCCCTCCACGAGGCGCTTCTTTATGGCGTAAAGCTTCCTCTGATGCTCCGGCAGATTTTTCGTCATAAATTCCACCGCCACGCCAAGCCCCGCGATCGCCGGGACATTCTCCGTCCCCGAGCGCATCAGGCGTTCGTGACCGCCGCCTAAGATCTGCGGCGCAACTTTCACGCCTTCCCGGATGAATAAAAAGCCGCTTCCCTTCGGCCCGTGCAGCTTATGCCCGCTGACACTCAAAAGATCAATGCCGGCGCGTCCGGGGAAGAGCGCCAGCTTTCCGAAGGACTGGATCGCGTCCACGTGAAAGACAGCCTTCGGCGCCGCTTCATGAACGATCGCCGCCGCTTCCTCCACCGGCTCGATGGCACCAACCTCATTATTGACGTGCATCATACTCACAAGCACCGTATCCGGCCGCAGCGACTCCCGGAGCATTTCGCAATCGACGACGCCCTTCCTGTCCACCGGAAGGTATGTTACGTCATATCCCTCGTCGGCCAATGCGCCGAACGGATTCGCAACCGAAGGATGCTCGACTGCCGTCGTGATCACATGCATCCCCGTCCTTCGGTTCGCCCGCGCCGCGCCGAAGATCGCAAGGTTATTGCTCTCCGTTCCTCCCGAGGTGAATACGATCTCCTTTTCCTTCGCCTTAATGCTTTTCGCGACTGTCTCGCGTGCGTGCCTGATATAATTCTCCCCCGCCAGGCCCTTATTATGCAGTGACGAAGGATTCCCATAATCCTCCGTCAATATCCTTGTCATTACCTCAGCCGCTTCGGGCAGGCACCGTGTCGTCGCCGAATTGTCCAGATATATTTCCATCACTGCCTCGCCACGATGCACACCCACTCACCGTTATGCCGGATATCCGTCCCGGAAAATCCTTCCGCCGTAAGTGCGGCAAGCACCGCCTCCTCTTTAAAATCAATGATCCCCGAAAGGATCAGAACGCCATCTTTTTTCATTGCGCGTTTCATCTGCGGCAGCATCCCGATGATGATATCTGCCAGAATATTCGCGACTACCATCTCGTATCTGCCCTCACCGACCTTATCCTGCAAGGCCGCGTCCTTTGTCAGGTCGCCGACGTAAAAGTCCAACTCGCCGGTATCCAGGCCGTTCATTTCAAAATTGCGGCGCACCGATTCCATACACGCCTCATCGATATCGGTTCCGGCGACGGATTTCGCGCCGAGCTTTAACGCTGCTACGGATAAGATCCCGCTGCCGCAGCCGATGTCAAGGACGCTGCTGTCTTCCGTCACATTCTCCGCGAGGGCTTCGATGCACATCCGGGTGGTTTCGTGCTGCCCGGTGCCGAATGAGATGCCGGGGTCGATGATGATCTCACGAAGCGGGGGGCGGTGGCTGAGACCATGTCCCCACGCTCCCCGCTTAGGAGACACGGTCTCATCCACCTGCTCCGTCATCTCCGTTCCCACAGAAGACATCGGGTTCAGCTTCTCGTCCGCCTCCATCTCCGATCCCCTCTCCGGAGACACGGTCCCAGCCTCCTGCTCGTAAGATGCGATTTGCGCCATCGCCTCTTCCCTCGTCTCCCAGCTCGGCCGGATCAGGATATCTCCGATCATAAAGGAATGAAAATATTCCTTCCACTTATCCCGCCAGTCGGCTTCGTCCGTTACCGATACAGCGATCGTTCCCGCACCGATGTCACAGCGGCCGCGCAGATCATCCAGTTCTGTTCGGATAGAAGAGAGCAGCGCTGCGTCATCGGCGTCCTCATCCAGATAAAAGATCACCCTTGCCTCGTCCGAATCCGGCAGGTCGGGCTGCAGCTCTTCGTAAAATCCGCCCTCGCTCTCCTCTGCCTCGGGTACCCGTTTATAATCCTCGATCTCGATCGCCGTTATATCCAGATCATTCAAAACCGCTACAACAACATCCTCGGCGGATGCTGTTGTAGCGATCGCATATTTTTTCCACTTCATAAGTTTTACAGTGCCTCTTCGATCACCTTTTTCAAAGCTACGGATGACTGATACAGAGCCTGCTGCTCCTTCTCGTCAATCTCAAACGGCGCGATCGCCTCCGCCCCGTTCGCACCGACGATCGTCGGGATGGACAGGCAGATGTCGTCAATACCGTAATGTCCGGTCAGCAGCGTCGATATCGGCAGGATCGCCTTTTCATCGCGGACGATCGCCTCCGCGATCCGGGTTACCGACATACCGATCCCGTAATAGGTCGCGCCCTTTTTCTCAATGATGGTATATGCGCTGTTCTTGACCTCATCCGCGATCCGCTTCGTCTGCACGTCATGATCCATAAATCCGCGCATCTCACAGAAGTTATGGATCGGAATACCGGCGATATTCGCGATCGACCATGCCGCGATCTCGCTGTCGCCGTGCTCCCCGATGATGTAGGCGTTGATATCTCTCGCATCAATCTCTAAATGTTCGGACAGCAGATACTGGAAACGCGCACTGTCCAAAACGGTACCGGAGCCGATGACGCGATGCGCCGGAAAGCCCGACATTTTAAGCGCCGCATAAGTCAAAATATCCACCGGATTCGCAACCACAAGGATCACGCCCTCACAGCGCCGCTTGGATATCTCCGGAATGATGCTTTTAAAAATACCGACATTCTTGTGGACAAGGTCGAGCCGCGTTTCACCCGGCTTCTGCGCCGCACCCGCGGAAATAATGATAACCGCCGCGTCCGTAATGTCATCATACGTGCCCGCATATATGTTTGTCGGCTTCGCAAAAGACACGCCGTGCGCGATGTCCATTGCCTCGCCCTCCGCCTTCGCCTGATTCGCGTCGATCAGCACGATCTCGGAGAATACACCCGACTGCATCATTGCATATACGGACGCCGAACCGACAAATCCGCAGCCGATCATTGCTGCCTTTCTGATGTTTACATTTGCCATAATAGAATCCTCCTCTCCTCATTAAGTTTCTTTCGGCGCGGCAGGACGATAAGCCGGGTTATGTCGTGCGCAATCATCTATCTTGGACCTGCGTTGCCGCAAGCCTCACGCGACCTACCCGACAGCACTTCGGGCAAAAGTATCGCTGTCTGTCTGGTCTTGCTTCGGATGGGGTTTACAATGCCCCGTGCGTTACCGCGCGGGCGGTGGTCTCTTACACTCACCTTTTCACACTTACAGTAAAACTGCGTTGTCTTTTCTGTTGCACTTTCCTTGGAGTTACCTCCACCGGACGTTATCCGGCATCCTGCCCTGTGAAGCCCGGACTTTCCTCACTTTTTTAAAAAAGCGCGATTGCGTGTCCTGCCGCTATGAGCACCTTACGTGCGATGCGTGCCCACGACTTAACAAGAACGAGCCAACGGCGACGTTCGAGTTTAGTCGAAGGGGTACCGCTATTCTATTTTATACCTGATAACAACTCCCCCCGATGAATTCCCGGATCAGCGAGCTTTGGCTGATGATCTCGGTCGGCATCGGTAAAAAGTAGGTTAAAAGCTTTTTCAGGCGCTTCGCCTCGATAAACTCGGGCGTATCCCGCTCCACCGCGAAAAGAAGCGGCTCCGCATATAATTTTAACACTGCCATCTCGTAGATCAGCGCGGAGTTAAACATCACGTCCGCCTCCTCCTGGAATGGGAAGATGTTCTTCTCCTCGCCCCGCCGTACCGAATCCCACATCGCGATCGTCCCGGCAGCCTGTGTGCCGCGCGTCCGCGCATCCCGCACGATCCGGCGGATCAGCCTTCCGTCCGTCGTGGACAGCGGATTGTGCTCGTCAATGGACAGCTGCGTCAGAGCCGAGATGTAAATCTTGAACTTACTCTCCTTCGGCAGGCTGTACGAAAGCTTATCATTCAGCCCGTGGATTCCCTCGATGACAAGCACGTCATCCTTGCCGATCTGCAAAAAGTGATTGCGGTACTCACGCTTGCCTGTCTTAAAATTAAAGTACGGCAGTTCCACCTTTTCGCCGCGCAGCAGCGCGTTCATATCCGCATTGAACTGCTCGATATCGAGCCCCTCCAATGCTTCGAAATCCTTTTCCCCGAACTCGTCTAAGGGCATCTCGTCCCTGTTCTTATAGTACATATCAAGCCCGATGGGATGCGGCGTTAAGCCTCTTGCCCGCAGCTGCATCGAAAGCCTGTGGGAAAAGGTGGTCTTGCCGGAAGACGACGGTCCCGCGATCATCACGAACTTTTTCTCCCGCTCTCCGCTGATCTTCGCCGCGATCGAACCGATCTTTTCTTCCATCAGCGCTTCCTGCATCAGAATGATCTCGTTCGTGCGCCCCTGCGTGATCGCCACATTCAACGCGCCGACCGTCGAAATGTTCATCATATCGCCCCAGGTCATAGCGTCTTTTAAGACCGCAAACAGCTTCGGATACGGTACATAGCGCTCCACCACGCTTTTTCCCTTCTTCGGGAATTGTAAAATGAACCCTTCCTC
>JAFSYD010000044.1 GCA_017443685.1 Lachnospiraceae bacterium
AGTCCCTTCTTAAACATCTGTACGAAGATCCACTGCGTCCATTTATAGTAGTTCGGATCGGTGGTATTGACCTCCATATCCCAGTCATAGATCGAAGCGATCTGCTTAATCTGCCTGCGAATATTATTCACATTTTCCTCAGTGGAGATCGCCGGATGGATGCCATGCTTGATCGCGTAATTCTCCGCCGGCAGACCGAACGCATCCCACCCCATGGGATGGATGACATATTTTCCTTGCATCAGCTGATAGCGGCTCCATACGTCCGAGATCACATAGCCGCGCCAATGCCCGACGTGAAGCCCGTTGCCCGACGGGTACGGGAACATATCCAGGCAGTAATACTTTTCCTTCGTGCCATCGTCCACGTTGACGGGCTGCTCTTCCCATCTCTTGCGCCACTTTAATTCGACCGCTTTATGATTGTATGGTGTCGCCATAATAAAAACCTCGCTCTCTTTTCATAATAATTCCCGGCAAAAAGCCACCGAATTATTTTAACATAGTAAGGCTTTTTGTCAAGGATGGCAAAAATAATTCAAAACCCACCGGCTCTCCACCGGTGGGTTTTTTATCCCTATTTAATCAACGTCAGACTCTCCGGATTGATTCCCATGCTCTCAAGCTTTGCTCTTGATACGATAATCTCATAATCAAGCACCGGGTTCTCTTCTTTGTTCGCCTGCTTGATCCTTTGGAGGCGGGAATAATTCTCAATTTCCGCAGCCGATAATTCACTTTGAATAGCCGTAACCATCCTCCCCTACGCCTCGTCCTTGCCAGCGAGCTCTTTCCTGGCCTCGACCTCTGCCGCCTGGACATCGGACGGTGCCGGCTGGTATTTTAAGAACTCATAGGAGAAATCCCCTGCTCCGCCGGTCATCGAGCGAAGCTGCGTCCCGTAGCCGTACAGCTCCTTGAACGGAACCTCCGCCTCGATCAGCTGGTTGTCGTTCTCCGTCGGGTTCAAGCCCATAACGCGTGCGCGGCGCTTGTTCAGATCACCCATAACATCACCGGTGTTCGCATCCGGGCATACAACCTTAAGCAACGCGATCGGCTCTAAGAGGATCGGTCTTGCTTCCATCATACCCTTCTTTAAGCACATTCTTGCCGCCGTCTTGAACGCCTGCTCGGAGGAGTCAACCGGATGGTAAGAACCATCGTAGAGCTCGGCCTTCACACCAACGACCGGATACGCCGCAAGCGGTCCAGCCGCAACGGCTTCGGTCAGACCCTTCTCAACTGCCGGGAAGTAGTTCTTCGGCACCGAACCGCCGACAACACTCTCGGTAAATTCATACGCCTCATCAAGATTGCCGGACGGGGAGAATTTGATCTTAACATGGCCGTACTGCCCATGCCCGCCGGACTGCTTCTTATGCTTGTATTCCACATCCGAATTGCCCTGGATCGTCTCCTTATATGCGATCCGCGGCTCTTCCAGGCTGATCTCCACCTTATACTTATCCATCAGCTTAGACCTTACCACGTCAAGATGCTGGTCGGAAATACCGTAGATCAGGCTCTGGTGGTTCGCCGGATCATTCTCGATGCGAAGCGTCAGATCTTCCTGTCCCAACCTTGCAAGCGCCGTCGCCGCCTTATCCTCGTCGCCCTTCTTCGTCGTATACCGCATATAGGTGTACGGTACCGGGATCGACGCGCGGATGTAAAGGATCGGGTTCGCCTTCGTGGAAAGGGAGTCGGTCGTCGCCGTCTTGGCAAGCTTCGACAACGCGCCGATATCGCCGGCGTGCAGCTCCTTAACCTCCTCCGGCTTCGAGCCGCACATCACGTACAGCTTGCCGATCTTCTCCTCGGCATCCTTATGATGGTTAAACAGCACGTCGTCCGTCTTTAACACGCCGGAATTCACCTTGATCAGCGAATACTTTCCGACAAAAGGATCCACGATCGTCTTAAATACATAAGCCGACTTCGGCTTGGAGAAATCATAGTTCGCCGCGAACTGCTCGTTGGTCTTCGCATTGATCCCCATGCACTCACGCTTCTCCGGCGAGGGGAGATATTTTACGATGTCAACCATCAGGGTGAACATACCCCGGCATAAGATATTCGAACCCATCATCACCGGAATGATCGAGCCTTCCGCCACATTCGCACGCAGCGTCATACGGATCTCGTCATCGGAGAACTCCTCTCCGCCGAAATAGCGATCCATAAACTCCTCGCTGGTCTCGGCGATGGACTCCATCAGAGCCTCGCGGTACTGTCCCAAATGCTCCTTCGAGTAATCCGGGATATCCGTCGGCTCAACCGTACCGTCCGCCTTCCAGCGCTTTGCCCGCTGCTGGATGACATTGACATAGCCGACAAACTCACCGCCCTCGCGGATCGGCAGATGGAACGGCGCGATCTTCTTGCCGTATAATTCCTGTAAATCTTCCACAACCTGCCGGTAGCTCGCATCGTCGATATCCATATCGGTGACGAAAACCATGCACGGCAGATGATACTTCTCACACTGTAAAAAAGCCCGCTTCGTGCCGCTCTCGATGCCGTTCTTCCCCGATACAACAATGATCGCCGCATCCGCAGCCGAAAGTGCTTCCTCCACCTCACCGGTAAAATCAAGTGACCCCGGCGTATCTAAGATATTCACCTTAGAATCTTCCCACGGGATTGCGATCAGACTGGTGTTAATGGAAATCTGACGCTCCTTCTCCTGCTTGTCAAAATCGCTGATCGTATTCCCTTCCGACGGCTTACCGACACGATTCGTTAAGCCGGCCAGATATGCCATCGCCTCAACCAACGACGTCTTGCCGCTGCCGGAATGTCCCAAAAGAACTACGTTACGGATTTTGTCTGTTGTGTAAACCTTCATGTATAAGTCCCCCTTTTTTCTTGATGCGGATGATCCGTGCGCTATAATATCCCGTGCGCCCCTTTTTCAATCCTACATTACAACATTTTACCCTAATTCGTCATTTATTACAAGGAAACTTTGACAGGATTGTGAAAAACTATTAAAATGTGATAAAAAAGTGTATCTGTTCAGCAG
>JAFSYD010000045.1 GCA_017443685.1 Lachnospiraceae bacterium
CGGGATTGCGAATGTGGGTAGGATTGTGGGAGTGCGAAGCACGGAACAATCCGTGAATCACCTTTTGACCCTCAAATCAAAATATTTTTAGCCGACGAGGGCCACGGTCTCCCTTGCGATCGCAAGCTCTTCGTTCGTCGGAACCACGTATACCGCTACCTTGGAATCATCTGTCGAGATCTTAAGCTCCTCGCCGCGGGTGTTGTTCTTCTCCTCGACGAGCGTGATGCCAAGATACCCTAAACGATCGCAGACTGCCTTTCTTACGATCGCGGTATTCTCACCGATACCTGCCGTAAACGCGATCACGTCCACGCCGTTCATTGCCGCCACGTAAGCTCCGACATATTTCGCCACGCGATAGCAGAACATATCCAGCGCAAGCTGCGCTTTTTCGTTGCCCTCTCCTGCCGCGGCTTCAAGATCACGGAAATCAGAGGATACTCCGGAAATGCCCTCCACGCCGGACTTCTTATTCAAAATGGAAAGAACGCCTGCCGCATCCAGATTCTCCTTGTTCGCAATAAACTCGATCACCGAGGGATCCACATCGCCCGAACGTGTCCCCATGATCAGACCTTCCAGCGGCGATAAGCCCATCGACGTATCAACCGACTTGCCGTTCTCCACCGCACAGATGCTGGCGCCGTTGCCCAAATGGCAGACAATGGTCTTTAAGCTCTCATACGGCTTACCGACGATCTCGGCTACGCGCTTGGAAACGAAGCTGTGGCTCGTTCCGTGGAATCCGTACTTACGGATCGCGTACTTCTCATAATATTCATACGGAATGCCGTACATAAACGCTTCCTTCGGCATCGTCTGATGAAACGCCGTATCGAAGACAGCAACCATCGGCACATCCTTCATCAGATCCCGGCACGCATTGATCCCGATGATGTTCGCCGGGTTATGCAGCGGTGCTAAGTCATTGCACTCCTCGACCGTCTTAAGCACCTCATCGGAGATCACCGTAGACGCTGTGAACTTCTCACCGCCGTGAACCACACGGTGTCCGACCGCGCCGATCTCGTCTAAGCTCTTTAAAGCGCCGGTCTTCTCATTGGTAAGTGCATCAAGCACCATGGATACCGCCTCTTTGTGCGTCGGCATCGGCGCATCGGTGATCTCCTTTTCGCCTCCCTTCGGCTGGTATACGAGCCGCCCGTCGATTCCGATCCGTTCGCAAAGCCCTTTTGCCAAAACCTGTTCGCTGTCAGAGTCGATCACCTGATACTTCAACGACGAGCTGCCGCAGTTAATAACCAATACGTTCATAGAAAAATTCCTCCCGCTAATTTTTAATCATTTCTTTAACAAAAATGGAATTGCCAAATTCGTCCGAGAAGTAGTATAACATAATTAAAAAAGTTTTTCAAAAAAATACAAGGAGTTTTTCGATGAACATCACCGGCATCATTGCTGAATTCAATCCGCTTCATAAAGGGCACGTCCGTCTGCTTTCCTACGCGAAGCAGCAGCTTGCTTCGACCTTCGTTATTGTGGCAATGAGCGGGGATTATATGCAGCGCGGCATTCCGGCCATGGTAAATAAATACGAACGCGCCCGCTACTGCCTGGCGCACGGCGCCGATCTTGTGATCGAAATACCGGTCTGCGGGGCGACGGCAAGCGCCGAAGGGTTTGCCAAAACCGGCGTTTTGCTTCTGAACGCGACCGGCGTTGTCACCCATCTGCTCTTCGGCTCCGAGCATCCGAATATGGACTTTTTCTATGAGGCCGCCTCGCTTTCTTCCCATACTTCCATGGATTATTACAAGCGGGTCAATGAACTTGTGCGCACCGGTATGAACTATGCCGCTGCAAGGGAAGCCGCACTCGTGGAAGGTCAAAACACAAATTTTCCCCCGGATTTCCTGTCCGGCTCGAATAACATTTTAGGGATCGAATACGTAAAAGCGATCCGTCAGTTCCACCTTGCGATAAAGCCTGTCACGATCGGACGCGACGGCAGCACCTACAACGACACCGAACTTGATGCGAACGGTATGTCTTCCGCTACCGCGATCCGTCACGCGATCCACGTCGGAAACGCCTCCGATACGGTTGCGTCCCTCCCTTCGGATGTGGTAAAAAGCCTGCGTGCATCCCTTTTGGCGGGGGAGATCATCCGCACCGATGACCTTTCCGCGATCCTGCATTATGCGCTGTTAGCGGAAGACGATTTTTCCGTCTACGCGGACATCTCAAAGGATCTGTCAAACAAAATCTTAAACAGAAGGGATCAGTTTACAACCGTTAAGGAATTTGCGCAGATGTTAAAATCAAAGGATCTGAACTATTCCCGTATCTGCCGGTGCCTTTTGCATATTGTTTTAGGTATCCGACAGTCCGATGTGAACGATCTTCGCGGTGGGGATTATGCGCCTTATCTTCGGGTGCTCGGTTTTAACAAAAGAGGACTGGCTCTTTTTAAGCAAATGAAAGCAGAGGCAAAAGCACCGTTTTTTGTATCTGTGAAAGAAGCAGAGGATCTGTTATCTCCGTCTGCATATAATCTGCTTTTGCGTGACATTCACGCGGAAGATATTTACCGGCTGCTTTTAACCTCAAAGACCGGGCGCACCTATCCCACAGCCTATACTCGCAAATACGAAATGCCATAACACGGTTGCCTGGGGAATGCTCTTCGGTTATAATGAAATCTATGATTTTTGATGTGCAGGGGGACACATTATATGAGAATGCTCAGTCAGCTTAAGCAGTTTCTTAAGAACCGCCGCGTCGAGAAAAAGATCCGGACCAGAAAGCCGGATGCCGGTCTTGTAAGCAAGCGGCTATTTTCCGTTTTTAACCGTTACCTGGCAATCTTATTGGGTATGATCTGCGCGTATATTGCGCTTTTGCTTTTACTCGTGCACGCGGAAAAGCATGCGCCCGGCGCAACCATTCATAACATCGGTGAAGCCATCTGGTATTCGCTTGCTACCTTTACTACGGTCGGCTACGGCGACTTGTATCCGGTGACGCCCGCGGGCCGGGCGATCGCCTCCATTTTCCTGGTATTAGGCATCGGTCTGTTGGGATTCTTCGTCGGCTTTATGATGGAGTTTATCGCCCGCATCCGTCCGGTCATCATCCTTTCGATCAACACCGCGAAGCCGTGGTACATTTTTACCGATCGTTCGCCCTATGCCATGATCTTTGCGGAAAACCTTAAGGCCGTGCGCCCCGACGCGATGATCATCTACGCCCAGACGAAGGAAGAGCAGACCACGAACAAATACATCTGTGTTCCGTGGACCGTCGAGGAACTTCTCGACCGGCGCGGCTTCCTCTATGACGCGCATATTATGTGTATGAAAGAAAACGAAATGGAGAACTTTCTGGACTCTGTTGCGTTAGCGGATACCACCGTTCCGATCATCTGCCTTGCGAATTTCACGCCGGCGCACCATCCGATGAACATCAGCTTTTTCTCTTTGTCCGACTGTACGGCGCGGATCTTCTGGCAGCAGTATCCGATCCTAAAAGAATCCGAGGTCATCCTTTTGATCGGCTTCGGCAACGCGGGCACCGTTCTTTTGGATCGTGCTCTGCAGCTGAATGTTTTTTCCGACCGGCAAAGCATTCATTACCATATATTCGGCGATTCCAATGAATACCGGCGCAACCGCAAGCAGCTGGCCGACGTCGTTTCGGTCAACGAAGAAAGCAGCGACAGGGACTGCGTATTTTTCCATAAGGATCTGTGGAACACGGATGCGTCTCTTCTCGCCCGCGCCGACCGGCTGATCCTCTGTGCGGATTCCGAAAAGGAAAACATTTCGATCCTGCATACCATTCAGAAATTCTTTGCCATAAAGGGCGAGCTTTACATTTACAACAGCAATGTTCGCAGTGTTGCGACGCCGTTCGGACAGACGCGTGATGTCCTTACGCCGGCCTTCGTCCTGCACAACCGCCTGACCGATATGGCGCTTTGCAGGCATGAGCTGTTCCGCTTTATGTCGGGTCTTAATATTCTTATGTGGGAGGATCTGAACAGTCTCTCCAAGGATATGAACTATATCGCGACTGACCATATCAGTGTTAAGGTAAGGATGATGCTCGGGGACGAGGCTCCCTGCAAGCCCTTTGACGAGCTTGAACCTGAAGTCCTGCGAAAAGCCGCCGCGGCTTTCCGCGATTCAAACGAAGAAGAACGCGAACGTCTGCGCCGCATTGAGCACGAGCGCAATCTGCGGTATTACCGGCTTCATAACTTCCATTACGGGGAGACCGTTGATGACGAGGCCCGCATCAATCCGATGCTCCTGCCGTATGAAAAGCTGGACGATCAGCAGAAGATGCTGACCGAGACGGCGTGGATGCTTTTGGATGAGCTGGCTTCACATAAAGAAGCGCGGAGAAGATAATTAAAATTAAATAAAATAACCGGTAGTAAAAATGTGGAACAAAAAGCGACCGGCACATAATGATTGATGAATTGCCGAATCAACAGGTCATCGAAGTGTGAATTTAGTAAACTCGGCACTTGAATCAAACATTATGTGCCGATCGCTTTTTGACCATTGTTCTATTTTCTTTTTAGTGGTGGAACAGGCGCAGTCCCGTGAATGCCATTACCATCCCATATTTATTGCAGGTCTCGATTACCTGATCGTCACGGATCGATCCGCCCGGCTGCGCCACGTATGCGACACCGCTCCGGTGCGCCCTGTCGATGTTGTCACCGAAGGGGAAGAACGCATCGCTTCCTAAGCTTACGCCCGTATTCGTATCCAGCCACTTTCTCTTCTCCTCTGCGGTAAAGACTGCCGGCTTTTCGGTAAATACCCGCTCCCAGGCTCCGTCACAAAGCACGTCCATATAATCATCACCGATATATAGATCTATCGCGTTGTCCCGGTCCGCGCGCTTCACATCATTTCTAAAAGGAAGATTTAACACTTGTGGCGACTGCCGTAAATACCAGTTATCCGCCTTCTGTCCCGCAAGCCTTGTGCAATGAATGCGCGACTGCTGTCCCGCGCCGATGCCGATCGCTCCGCCGTCCTTCACGTAGCAGACAGAGTTGGACTGTGTGTATTTTAACGTGATCATCGCGATCGCAAGGTCATCCTTTGCCTCCTGCGGCAAGTCCTTATTCTCAGTCACGATATTGGCAAAAAACGCGTCGTCGATCACAAGCTCGTTGCGTCCCTGCTCGAATGTGATGCCGTACACCTGCTTCTTTTCGATCGGATCGGGCTCGTAATCGGGATCGATCTCAATTATGTTATATGCGCCCTTTTTCTTGCCTTTTAATATTTCAAGCGCTTCCGGTTCATACCCCGGCGCGATGATCCCGTCCGATACTTCCCTTGCTATGATCGTTGCCGTGGGAACATCGCAGACATCCGACAATGAGATAAAGTCGCCAAAGGAAGACATACGATCCGCGCCGCGGGCTCTTGCGTACGCATTTGCCAGCGGGGTAAACTCGATATCCAGATCATCCACCCAGTAGATCTTCTTCTCGACATCGGAAAGCTCTCGTCCGATCGCTGCTCCCGCCGGGGATACGTGCTTAAAGGAAGTTGCCGCTGGCTTTCCGGTTGCACGCTTTAATTCCTTTACTAACTGCCAGCCGTTGAAGGCGTCTAAGAAGTTGATATAACCCGGGCGGCCGTTCAAAACAGTGATCGGCAGATCGGCGCCGTTTTCCATGTAGATTTTGGACGGCTTCTGGTTGGGATTACAGCCGTATTTTAATTCGAAATCTTTCATTTGTTACCTCCTATTTATTTTTATTGATAATTCTTGTCTCATATTTTCCGCTTGCTATGTCAATGAAACGAACAAAAAGCGATACTTTATTATCCTCGTTGAGATTATCCCATAACATATTGGTGAACGCGTCGATATCGCCTTCGATCGCCACCCTGGTCGGCTCTCCTTCGAAGCTCGGAAGCGGATTGCCATCACCCATATAGGTATGAAGGAAGCGTCCCTCACCCGATACCGGATTCTCGTATGCAAAAGTGAAACGATTCGTACTGTCCGGATTGCCGTTATCACTTTTTAATATGGACATCGCATAATTAAATGTTCCTTCAACAATATGAAGAATCCCTGATATTCGCGGGGTAAAATTCGGTTCATCCGGCTCATACGTACGTGTGCGAAGGCTCTGCTCAAAGGTCTGCTGCTTGTCCATTCCCTCGTAGATCGTATCAGTCTGATCACCGTTCGTTACGATTGTCTTATTGCCGAGTACCCTTACCGGCGCATAGATGATCAGCGACGGATCCTCCATCTTCGACGGATCAAAGGCTTCGGTACGGATCCCCTCCCCGTCCTCCACAAAGATCCGGTTCCGGCTGTTGGCGCTCCGCCCCATAATGAAATATGCGGTGACCGCTTTTGTTCCGTCCTCGCTCCTTCCAATCACTATTCCGCGCCCGGGATAAGCGTTCCCTGAAAGCTCCTTGTCAAGTGTCCTCTTTTCCATAGCTCACTCCTTTATTATATGATAATTAAATTATATCCGTAATAGTAGAATCCGTAACCATCGCGGTTATCAAGCATTCTTTCTTTTCAGCTCTATCCGATCTCCCAGTCCACGGGAGTAATTCCGTTCTTCTCCAAAAAGGCATTCGCCTGTGAAAAATGCCTGCATCCGAAGAAACCTTTATGTGCGGACAACGGCGACGGATGCGGTGCCTTTAAAATGAGATGCTTCGGATGATCCAACAGTGCAGACTTGCTTTGCGCAAAACTTCCCCATCAGAGATTAACGACAGGGGCGTCTTTTTTGTTAATATA
>JAFSYD010000046.1 GCA_017443685.1 Lachnospiraceae bacterium
TCAGATCCCCGCAAAGACCAATCGTTAAGTTCTCGATCTTCCCTTTTAACGAACGGATCGTAAACAGATCGGTCAGCGTCTGCGTCGGATGCTGATGACCGCCGTCGCCGGCATTGATGACCGGGATCAGGGATTTGTTCGCCGCCACCAGGGGGGCACCTTCCTTCGGGTGCCGCATCGCGCAGATATCCGCATACCCGGAAATGATGCGGATCGTATCGGATACGCTCTCGCCCTTCGCCGCCGAAGAGGAATCGGCGCTCGCAAAGCCAAGCACCGTCCCGCCCAGCCGCAGCATGGCAGACTCAAAGCTGAGCCTCGTCCGTGTGCTCGGTTCGTAAAAACAGGTCGCAAGCACACGGCCGTCGCAGGCATGGGCATACTTTGCCGGATGCTCTCTGATGTCACTTGCCAGATCCATCAGATCTTCAAGCTCCCCGACCGTAAAGTCCATCGGACTCATTAAATGTCGCATAAGATTCTCCTTAAATACTTTAAGCCCCTTACGCTTAAAACTCTCCAAGCGCCTTAAACGTAAGCTTCTCCTCCGTTGGGAATTCCTCGATGTTGGAAAGGCGCTGCTTATATTCTTCTTCCGTCATCCCTTCCCAGGTCTCTCCCTTGTCATAGGACACCGCCCATTTATCCTTTGCCCCGTCCGTCTCATCCATCTTCAGGGAATACTGCTCGTTTAATTCCGTCGAATTCGGATTCAGTGCATACGAATGGATCACACTGACACCCGCCCCTTCCGAAACATATTCAGCAAGAATGGAACCGAATACTCTGTAATAATCCCTCCAATGCCCGGACACGACATGCGCGGGCTTTCCGTCAACCGATGCGTAAATGTCGTAGATCTCGCCGCTTTTGATATCGCCGATCACCATCTCATCAACACCGTCAACGTTAAAGTCAGCGTACGCCACTCCGATATCCTTCATCGGATCCTTCGGTTCGTCCCCCTGTGTCATTGCATAGTATACAGGGCTTAAATCCTGCGCTTCCAGTTCATTCGCATCTTTGGCGCTTTTGATCTTTTCTGTGATCTCTTTCGCGTAATCGCCGTAGAGTTCCGCCCCCTTCGTTCCTGCTCCGTCCACATACTTACCGCCCTTTTCCGATTCGAGCGTCTTTCCTATGATATCTCTTCCGCCGTCATAAAGCGCCTCATAGGAAGCGGGCATTTCATCACTCTTGGTATAATCCCACTGCACATCGGAGGGATATGAGATCAAAACATGAAACACCTTGCCGTCCGCGTCCGTAAGCTCGCCGATCTTCGTCCGCATACCGCCATACTCACCGTAATCATCCGTTAAGCAAACGCCAAAGGCAAATCCGCCGTAGCCGGCTTCGTTGCATTCCTTATCATAGATATTGATGTCATTTTCATAGCAGTAAGCCAGATATGTCCCGGCGAGCTCCTTCGGCATCGTGATCGATATGGTGCCGTTGGATACTTTGCCGTCATCGCCGATGGTAAGCTCCTCACCCAGACTGTACTCCTCATCCTCTGTCTCTTCCGACGCGGTATCCTCCGCTGCCGTATCGTCTGATTTCGTATCCTCCTCTGCCGCTTCATTTGAAGCAGTATTTTGTGCTGCAGGGCTTTCGCATCCGGCCATTGCCAGCGCACATAACAATGACAAGGCGATCATCCTGTTTCTCATTGGTCGATCCTCCTATCGTTCTCCGGCACATACCGGAAGTACCATTGCAGCTGTCCGGTCACCCGGGCAGCCGCAGATCCTTTTCTTTTAA
>JAFSYD010000047.1 GCA_017443685.1 Lachnospiraceae bacterium
AGGATGTCAGGTCATTCTGAAAACGTTTGGTTACGA
Source organism: Lachnospiraceae bacterium (assembly GCA_017443685.1). Lineage (GTDB taxonomy): Bacteria > Bacillota > Clostridia > Lachnospirales > Lachnospiraceae > RGIG4930. Next base: position 37 of record JAFSYD010000047.1, read on the forward strand.
TTGGAACCTCCAATCCTGCTGTCAGCTTTTCCGCCGCCTCACCGAGCCCGTCGAAATCCATATTCAGATAATCCAACGCACCATAAGCGGCAGCACTTTCCTCCCAATACGATGCAAAATCTCCGCTATCAGCTGCACGCATAACAGAATTGGCATTATACATGTCAATCTGCTGTCCTTTATCATCCAAAAGCGTATACCCGTTATACCACGCTTTCATTTTATCAACAGAAATATGTCTGCCCTCGCAAATGCATTTTACTTCTTCCTCGGTAAATCCGATATACGGCGCGAACTCTCCCGGCTTTAATATAGAATACTCATAAAACTCGGAAATCGCCGACTGCGTCCCATCCTTTTTGATCGGCAGGATGCCGGTCAAATAAGCTGCGGCAAATACCTTTTTTGTGATCTCGCTTTTAAAGAGGGAACGTAAAAATTCCAGATAGTCCTTCTGTGACTTGGGCGTACTGAACGAATCCCGGATCGGAGCGTCCCATTCATCAATGATGGCGATAAACTTCCTGCCGGTGTCAGATGCGATGTCGGAAAGAACCTCCTTCATCGTAGCTTTCTCATCAACAAGCCCCTCAAATCCCCTTGCCGCATCCCTCAAGATACGCTCCGCAACAAACGCCGGCAGGTCCTCTAACGTCGTATCTGCCATAAATCCAGTGATATCGAGATACAGCACGTTGTATTGGTTGATATGCTTTTCATAATCCGGATCCCCTGCGATTTCAAGTCCGTCAAACAGCTCGTGGGAATCACAGCTGCAATCATAGTACGCCTCAAGCATATTTGCCGCATAGGATTTGCCGAATCGCCGCGGGCGGCTGATACAAGACAGCTTTTTCTTCGTTCCGATCGTCCTGTTTATTACCGAAATCAGTCCCGACTTATCGATATACTCGTCATTAACGATCATTCTGAAATTTTCATTTCCCGGATTGATGTAAAATCCCATAACCTACCCCTTTTTGAACAGCTCCTTACTTTTCTTCATCATAACAAAAAAGAAGGCGGCAATCTACCCTTTTTTCCGTAAGCCGCTTATGAATGCGCACTTACCGCAAGACATTCCCGACAGCAACGCCCGCCCTTTGAACACACCATTTTTAACGCATATCCCTCATATACGCCGCATACGCCGACGGGATGGAAAAGCCCTCTATTATGCGCTGCTTTTCCACAAGCAGATACCCGTCCTTATCCGCATAATCGGCCGCATCCGCAACGCGCACGGCGTAACCTTTCATATGCCATTCGATATGGGAAAAGATGTGCTTCGCCTCGCCGAGCGAGGCGATGTGCAGCGGATCCAGCCCCAATGAGCGAACCAGATCACGCGTCTCCTGTTCTCCCTTATAGCCCTCGATATTCAGCGGCTCATACAGACCCGCCAAAAGCCCCTTTGGGGGGCGCTTGTGTAAAAGCACCCGCTCACCGTCTCTGATCACGATGATCGTCCGCTCTTCGATGCGGCGCTTTTTTGCTTTCTTGCGGTTGGGAAGTTCCGATATCCGTCCCGTTTTTTTTGCAAGACAGACCACCGCCCACGGACATTCTCCGCAACCGGGTTCGCCGTTCGGCAGACACACGGTCGCGCCGATATCCATAAACGCCTGGTTCAGCTCTCCCGAGCGGTGCATTGGCATAACGGCAAGAAGCTCCGTACGCACCGCCTTTTTTGTGGCCTCTTTTATAATATCCCGCTCATCACAGCGCACCCGTGATAAAATGCGCAGCACATTCCCGTCCACCGCAGGCACGGGGAGGTCGTAAGCGATCGAGCAGATCGCGCCAGCCGTATAGGCACCGATGCCGGGCAAGGACGCAACCTCGTCATAGGCGTGCGGCATCTGTCCTTCGTACCGCTCCATCATCACGAGCGCTGCCTTTTTTAAATTCCGCGCACGGCTGTAATACCCCAGCCCCTGCCACAGCTTCATCAAGGCGTCGTCATCGATGGCGGCAAGCGCGGCAATATCGGGACAGGCCGCGGTAAACCGTGCGTAATATTCCTTTACCGCCTCCACCCGGGTCTGCTGCAGCATGATCTCGGAGATCCATATCCGGTATGGATCACGGATGCCGCGCCACGGCAGGATGCGCTTATTCGCATCATACCAGACAAGGGCGGGTGCGATCAGCTGTGCTAAATCAAATTCATTCATCATATTCCAGCAATCATATCCGAAAAAATCTGCATATACGGCAAAAACCGGCGTCACAGCGCCGGTTTTTATCCAATACTAAAGCTTCAT
>JAFSYD010000048.1 GCA_017443685.1 Lachnospiraceae bacterium
TCCCCCACCTTCGCTTCCGGCCCGATCGTCTCAATGGAAATCCCGACCACCTGTGCCACCCTGCCCAAATGGTCATAATGCGTGTGATCAAGCACGGAGTAGTATTTTCTGATATTCAACCCGTCTGCCATTTTATCCCCTGTCCCTGATAAGCTCCTTTGTGAAAGCAGCGCAAACAGATACAAAAGGCAAAGGTTACAAGAAACCCCTGCCTCCATACGAACACATTTACGGTCAAACCATACTGAGTGCGCGGATGTCCTTTATCAGATTGGAAAGCTGCACATCCATTCCGCAATCATAGACGCCGCCGTCTGTCTCGATCTGACACTGCTCCGGCGTAAGCAGAGGATCCCGCACAATATCCAGCTCGATCCCGGAACCGAGCTTTTCCTTTAACGCTTCCTTCTGCTCATTTAATACTGCAAAATTCTCGTCATTGACACGGATCATAAAAACCTTGCTTGACGGAGAATTCGTCACCACATTATCCACGAGATGAACGATGATCTCTTTCTTGTCGTAGAATTCGATCGCGAACACCTTGCTGACGATATCACAGACAACATCGCAGAGCCGCTCTTCCATTCCGGTCTCCCGCGCGGCAAAATCCGCTTCCATCGCACTTTGCTTTGCGTTTAATTCCGCCGTCTTCGCGGCAAGCTCTTCCTGTGCCTTTTCGCTGCCCGCGGCATACCCGGCCTGTTCGCCGGCCGCATAGGCATCGTCCTTCATTTTGGCAGCCTGTTCGGTCGCCTCATCGAGAATCCCGCTTGCCTGCACCTCCGCCTCGGCAATGATCTTATCGGCCCTGGCTTTCGCATCCGCAAGTATCTTCTCACTCTCTGCTGCAGCGGCAGCCGCGATCTCCTCGGGATCAGGCTCCTCTTCCTCGGGCTCAGGCTCCGGCTCCGGTTCGTCCGATAGCATTCCGTCCGAATGCACATACAGCAGCGGATTGCCGTCAAAATCCGTCGGGATGAGATAATTCCCCGCCTCATCCGTCGGAAGGATCGGAAGTCCTTCCTCGTCCACATCCAGATTCTCTAAAAACTCATCTACCCGGCGTCCCAATTCCTCCTGACGCCGTTTTTCCATTTGCTCGTTGTAGCGTTCGATCGCGGCGCTGATCCTGTCATTCGAATCGATGATATGTCTGCTGTCCGCATCCTCCGGCACAACCTGCCCTTTAAACACGCTATACAACGAGGTCGTCACCTCCGCCTCTCGAAACGATGATCTCGGATGCATCCTCTAACTTGCGGATAATTCCAACGATCTTCTGCTGCGCTTCCTCCACGTCCTTCATTCGTACCGGACCGGAGAACTCCATATCTTCGCGGATCATCGCTGACAAACGCGAAGACATATTCCGCAGCACGGCGTCCTGAACCTCTTCGTTCGAGCCCTTCAACGCGATCGTAAGGTCGGCGTTCTCCACATCGCGCAGCACGCGCTGGATCGAACGGTCGTCCAACAGAAGGATATCTTCGAATACGAACATCTTCTTGCGGATCTCTTCGGAAAGCTCCGGCTCCTCGACTTCGAGGGTCTCCATGATGCGCTTTTCCGTACCACGGTCGACCGCGTTCAAGATCGCGACTACCGCATCGACACCGCCGGCCGATGTATAATCCTGATTGATCAGGGATGATAACTTTCGCTCCAGCACCCGCTCCACCTCTTTGATCACTTCCGGTGACGTCCGGTCCATTAACGCAATACGCTTGGCTACGTCCGCCTGCTTTTCCGGGGTCAGGGCACCAAGAATCATCGACGCCTGTGCCGGTGCCAGATAGGACAGAATCATCGCGATCGTCTGCGGATGCTCGTCCTGGATGAAGTTTAACACCTGAGCCGGTTCCGTTTTCCGGATGAACTCGAACGGACGCACCTGCAGGGAGGCCGTCAGCTTCGTGATGACGCTCTGCGCCTTCTCGTCGCCCAAAGCCTTCTCCAAAAGCTCTTTCGCATAACCGATACCACCTTCGGCAATATACTGCTGTGCCAGGCAGACCTGGTAAAACTCGTTGATGACCGCATCCTTGACCTCGGGCGAAATGCTCCGGGTATTCGCGATCTCAAGCGTCAGCTCCTCGATCTCGTCTTCTTTTAAATGCTTAAAAATGTCCGCTGACCGTTCCGGTCCTAAGGTGATCAGAAGGATCGCCGCCTTCTGCACGCCGGAATAGCCCTCTAATGCTGCCGAATAATCTTCTGCTTCCGCAGCCGCCATTGCGATATCTGCCATAGCTTTTAACCCCAGTCTTCATTCAGCCAGTTCCGCAGCAGCGCCGCTGCCGCCTCCGGCTTCTCTTCCACAAACTTCTCGATCACGATGCGTGCTTCACTCTTGTCGGAGTAGCTGATATCCTCTAAGGACTCGCCCTCAAGAGCCGCTTCCTCATCCGCTTTCTGCTGCTGTTCGATCAGATCCTCCACCGTAACTTCCTCTGCAACCGCTTCCTCTTCCTGCTTCCGCAAGGACATAAATACCACGAAGCCAAGCATGATGAAGATCAGGACTGCCAATACGATCTGGATGATATCCGTGATCGAACGCGAGCTTCCTTCCGAATACTGGAACATCGGAACGTCGTACGAGAGGATCGATACATTCGCCCGCGGGAAGCCTGTCGCGTTCGCAACCGCAACAAATACCTCCTCCGGCACCTCCTTTACCACCTGATCCTTGTTCTGCTGGACGAACTCGTCAAAGGTCATTTCCTCTAACTGACCGGCAGCCTTCAGCTGATCTTCATTATAGATCACATTGTTGTATGCGACAACCGAAATGGAGGATGTTTCGTAATTAACAACGCCGATCTCGCCTTCCTTTGTCGTGATCGTTTCACTTGGAAGGTAGTCGTCGATCGTCTCACTGGAGGATGTCGTATACGAGCCGGTATCTTCTATAACATAAGTCTCATCATCATTCGAGTCCGTTCCGGGCGTACCGCCGACACCGTTAACCGTCGTCGAGGCCCGCTCTTCATGCAGATCCAGATACCCCTGCGTCTGTCCCTCATCCACATAGTAATGATAATCCACCGAGCTTGTCGTGTCAAAATTCATTACGAGATTGATGCCGACTTCTACATTATCGTACATCGCGCGGGAACCGTCATTCGTCGAAAAGACCTTTTTGACCTCGTCAGCGATCTTCTTTTCGCGCGAACGTCTGAGCTGTTCGTTCTTCGATGCCGTCTCCGAAGCAAGCTCCTCATAGGTGGCTTCCTCCCCGCCGACAAAAAGCGTATTCCCGTTATTATCCAGGATCGTAATGTTGTTGGTGTCGTCGTTCCCGAGCCCTGTCGCGATGTATTTCGCGATCCCCTGCGCCATCTTCAGCGTCATAAGAGACGGATCTTCCAATTCCAGGATCACATTCGCATATGCATCCTGCTCATTCGCGATCAGCGTCCCGTCATCATCGGGGATCGACAGCGTTACCTCCGCGTGGTTGACATTGGATAAGGTCTCAAGATGCTTTTGGAACTTCTCTTCGAGGTAGACCTTGTATTTCTTCTGCTTATCCGCTTCCGTCGTGGAAAAGCTGCCGTCGAGTACATCATCGATCGAATAACCGTTCGCCGGGATCTCGTTGACGCCGAGCAGGATGCTCGCCGCCGCCTCGTCCTTCTTGTTGATCGTATAAGTCATCCCGTCATCGCTTCGCTTGTAGGCGATCCCGTCCCCTTCGAGCAGGTTCTGGATCGTCTGCGACTGCTCCGCCGTCTCCGCTGTAACCAGAGTAACCATCGTCGGACGTGTCATAACGAACGCCAAAATACCGCCCGCGATCACGACGACGCTTATGGCGGATATGATCAGGATCTTCGAACGACGGGTGAGTCCGCCCCACCATTCCAAAAAGCGCTGTAACAGCTGCTGCACTCGTTCCGGCATTGTAAGTTCTCCCTTTTGTGCTTTCTTTTACTGCTTAATCACCTTTATGCGATCAGATCTGCGTCTGCATAATGGAGTTATATGCCTCTAAAAACCGGTCCCGCACCGCAGTCGTATACTGCAGCGCGATCGAAGCCTTCTGTTCCGCGACGAAAAGATCGTGAGAATTCTGCGCGTAACCGAGCTCAAACTTGATCTCTTCCATCTGCGCCTTATTCTGCAATGTGTTCGTATCACGGATCAGACCCATCGCGGAATCCAAGACTGTCTGAAAGTCTTCTCCTTCATGGCTTCCGCCCAACTGGGCCGACTTCGGTGCCGGCTGGGGCATCGTTTTATAAAGTCCGCTGATATCAGCAATCTGCAACAATTGGTCCATTTACCGCTCCTTTAAGACTTGCCCTTATGACTGCCCGATGGAAATGCCCCGCGTCGTCATCTCTTTTAACGCGTTAAACGCGGTCACATTTGCCTGATACGCACGCGACGCATCGATCAGGTTCGTCATTTCCGTGACGGTGTTCACGTTCGGCATCGTTACATAGCCGTTCTCATCCGCGTCCGGATGCGAGGGATCGTACTCCATAATGTACTCCGTCTCGGTATCCTCATAGATGCGGCGGACACGCACACCGTTGCCCTTATAGGACTTCATATAACTGTCCAATGTCGCGGCGAAAGACGGGTTCAGATACTTTTCCTGGAACTGGACGACCTTGCGTGTATAAGGACCGCCCTCCTGCGTCCGCGTCGTATTGACGTTCGCGAGATTCTCCGCGATCGTATCCATACGGAGCCGCTGTGCCGTCATTCCGGATGCCGATATGTCAAAATTCTGAAACAGCGCCATAACTTACCCCCTCCTTACTTGATAACCGTCTTAAACCGGGCAAACTCCATATTCATCGCCGTGGTAAGCGTCTGATACCGAAGCTGCTCGGAGGCAAGCTCAACGTTCTCCGTGTCGGGATCCACGTTGTTCTTGTCGATCCGATAAGAGTAATGCGCATGATCCGTGTACACCTCGGGATCCACATCATCCAGATCCATATGGCGCACCGCATCATCGATCGAATTGTATTTGATGCGCATGATCTCCTCTTCCAGCGCGGATGCAAAATCAATGTCCTTACGCTTGTACGTCGGAGTGGTGGCGTTCGCGATGTTGTTGGCGATCACGGTCTCCCGCTTCCAGCTGACATCCATCGCTTTGTCTAACACATTGACATAATCAAAAGCATTGGAACGAAGCATTCTTAAACTCCCTCCTCTTTCGTCTTACAAGTTATTATAGTTACAATCTGCTAAAAACACAAGCCTTTTTTACACGATATTGTGTTTTTTTACATAACAGGTACAAGATATATTGTTGTATCCGGTATCTTACAACCGCTGCCGCCTCTGTAAGGATCCTATGGAAAATCACTCTTTTAACACGAAAAGGAGCTGCTTTTGCAACTCCCTTTACAAAAAGATCATCCATGTACGTTATAACGTTATCCTTCGCCTTTACCGCTAAGCAAAGCAAGCTCATCAAAAATAAATTCGTTGCGCACCTTAATGTAGGTTCCCTTCATCCCCGCAGACTTTGACTCGATCACGTCCGCGCTGATGAGCTTATGCAGGGCATTGACGATCACCGAACGTGTGATGCCCGCGCGATCCGCGATCTTCGATGCGACAAGCAGGCCTTCCGAACCGGAAAGCTCCGTAAACACCTCCGCCACCGCTTCCTGCTCCGTGAGGGAGAGTGTCTGCAAAGCACTTTTGGCAATGTGCTTCTTGCGATCCTCCTCTGCCGTCTCCTCGTTGACGGAGCGGAGCATTTCAAGACCTACCACCGTGCAGCCGTATTCGCAGAGAATGATATCGTCAATTCCGTACGGTTCGTCCTGCCGGTATACGAACAGCGTACCGAAACGTTCACCCGCAATGTTGATCGGCGTAATGATCGCAAAGAAACCCGCGATCTCTTCCTTTGCAAAGCCGAGCGTCTCTAAGTTCACGTTCTCTTTGGTGGAGAGAACCGAAAGCAGCCGCTCGTTCATCGCGGCATCCAGAAAGCCGCCCACCTCTTCTACCATCATACCCGCAATGTCGCCGACAAGCATATCATGTGAGAGCCCTAAGAGTTTTCCTTTTTTGCTTATCACAAGAACACTCGACGAAAGCGTCTGTGTCAGTACCGAACAGATATCATTGAACACGACCTTCGAGGAATTGTTATTATGCAAAAGCATGCCGATCTTACGCGTTTTATCCAGCAGTTCGACGCTCACGGCTCATCATCCTGCGCTGTATTCGCTTCGACATGTCCGCATTCACGGTTCGCGCATACAAGGTTCTTTCCTTTTATAACCATGTATCCGCCGCAATCGGGGCACTTCTTCTTCACCGGCATCTGCCATGATACGAAATCACACTCCGGATATCCCTCGCAGCCATAGAACCGTCTTCCCTTCGGCGAACGTCTTGCCACGATATCTTTCCCGCATTTCGGACACTGCACACCGATCTTTTCGAGGTACGGCTTGGTGTTCCTGCATTCCGGGAAGCCCGGGCAGGCGAGAAACTTTCCGTGCGGACCAAACTTGATCACCATATTCCTTCCGCAGTTCTCACATATTACATCGGTTACTTCGTCCTCGATTTTAACCTTTTCGATCTCTTTTTCCGCTTTTTGTACGGAGGTCTCAAATTCGGGGTAAAAGTCGCGCAGAATATCCTTCCATTCGAGCTTTCCCTCTTCCACCTCATCGAGTCTGGTCTCCATATCCGCGGTAAAGGACTTGTCCACGACCTTCGGGAAGGATTCGCGCATGATCATATCCACCACTTCTCCAAGCTCGGTGACGATAAGGTTTTTCCCTTCCTTTGCGATGTAGTGCCGCTTTAAAATGGTGGAGATCGTCGGCGAATAGGTGGACGGGCGGCCGATGCCGAGCTCCTCTAATGTCCGCACTAAAGACGCCTCGGTAAAATGCGCCGGTGCCTGAGTAAAATGCTGCTTCTCGTCAAACTCTGCAAGCTTAACCTTCGACTTCTCATCGATATTGCCGACCACGCGATTCTTTGCTTCTTCCTTCTCGTCTGTCCCGGTGTATACCTGCATATAGCCGTCAAACACTCGCTTCGAAGCCGCGGAAGAAAAGACATACTCACCCGCCGCGAAACGTATCGTCGTCGTTTCAAAGACAGCCGGCGTCATGCGGCTTGCGACAAAGCGCTTCCAGATCAGCTGATATAGCCGCAGCTGGTCACGCGAAAGCGAATCCCTGATCTCTGACGGGACCAATGCGATATCCGCCGGGCGGATCGCTTCGTGGGCATCCTGGATGTTGCCCCTGCTCTTGCCCTCATTCGGTGCCGCCGCAAGGTATTCTTCTCCGAAATGCGCCTTAATAAAATCGGACGCCGCAGCCTGTGCTTCCGCGGAAACGCGCGTCGAATCGGTACGCAGATAGGTGATGAGTCCTACCGTGCCATGTCCTTTGATATCAATTCCTTCATAGAGCTGCTGCGCTACGCGCATCGTTTTCTGCACTGAAAAGTTCAGTGCCTTTGACGCTTCCTGCTGCATCGTCGATGTGGTAAAAGGAAGCGGACTTTTTCTTTCTTTTTTGCGCCTGTTGACGGAATCCACACGAAAAGCTTCCTTTTCGCAGGCCTTCATGATCCCGTCAAGCGACTCCTTGTCGTCAATGTCAAGCTTTCCGCTTTTGTCTCCGTAGAAAGCGGCAGCAAGCGGCTGCTTTTCGCCTTCGACGGAAAGAATGGCGTCAAGCGTATAGTATTCGCGGGGAATAAAATCATTGATCTCCTTCTCCCTGTCGCAGATGATGCGCAAAGCAACCGACTGCACGCGGCCCGCGGATAAGCCCCGCTTCACCTTCGCCCACAAAAGCGGCGATATCTCATAGCCGACCACGCGATCCAAGACACGGCGCGCCTGCTGCGCATCCACCAGATCCATATCAATATCCCGCGGGTTCTTTAAGGAATTCTTCACGGCATTTTTCGTTATCTCATTAAACGTGATCCGCTGATATGTCCTGTTCTCCAGATTCAGCGCCGTCACCAGATGCCACGAGATCGCTTCCCCTTCCCGGTCCGGGTCGGTTGCGAGATATATTTTGTCTGCCTTCTTCGCCTCCTTGCGCAAAGAGGCCAAAAGCTCCCCTTTGCCCCGGATCGTAATGTACTTCGGCTCAAAATCCTGTGCGATATCCACGCCGACCTGACTTTTCGGCAGATCGCGCACATGGCCGTTCGAAGCCATCACGGCATAGTTTTTCCCTAGAAATTTACGGATCGTTTTCACCTTAGTCGGTGATTCCACGATGACCAGATACTTTGGCATAAGAACTGTCCCCTTTCGTCCGACCCAAATGCAAGGGGCGGATGTTATGTGATCCGGGCGTAATGATTCTTGAATGTCTCCCGGATCAGTCCGCATCTGCAAAGACGACTTACCGCGGTAATCAGGGCAGAAAGCTCCAAACCGCTTTCCCGCTGCACCTCGTCCATGCTCTTTGCGTAGAAATCGAAACAACTATACACCAACAATTCTTCTTTTTCAAGACACATTTTTTTCTTATTATATGTACTGTCACCGCAAAAGGCTGCCTCCGGCAGCTCCAGAAAATCAGAAAGCAGCCCCTCCTTCGAGCAGATCATCGCTGCTCCCTGCGCGATCAGACGGTTCGTTCCTTCGGACAAAGGATCGGTGATCCGTCCCGGCAGGGCATAGACGTCCCTGCCCTGTTCCAGCGCAAAATCCGCCGTGATCAGCGAGCCGCTTTTTGCCCTTGCCTCGATAACGATCGTCTTTTTGCAGAGCCCGGAGATCAGTCGGTTCCTCGCCGGAAAATGCTCGGCCACCGGCGGCGTGCCGGGAAGATATTCCGAAAGGACGGCACCGTTTGCAATGATGCTTTCATATAAATCCCTGTGCCGCTTTGGATAACAGATATCCGCCCCGCAGCCCAATACGGCATACGTCCTGCCGCCGCCGGAAAGCGCCCCCTGATGGGAAAGTCCGTCAATCCCCAGCGCAAGTCCGCTTACGACCGAATATCCGCTTTCGGCCAGAAGCTTCGCGATCGCGTGGGCGGTATGCTGCCCGTAGCCGGATGGCCGCCTTGCGCCCACCATCGCCACGCAGGACTCGCATCCTTCCGGCAGCGTCCCTCTGTAAAACAGCCCGTAAGGCGCGTCATAGATTTCTTTTAATAACGCGGGATATGCGGCTTCCTCCAGGGTTACGAGTCCGATCTGCTTTTGCAGGAACGCATCATATTCCTTTTGGACATCCCATGATCGTTTCGCTTCCAAAAGCCTGTCGATCCACGCGTCGGGTACGGCGTTTGCTGCCCGCAGCGCCTCCTCTTTTGCTTCATACACGCCCCTGGCACTGCCGAAAACGGAAAGCAGCTTCCGCTTGGCCGCATTCCCTCCCCTTGCTGCCGTAAGCCAATATCTGTACTTCATGCCACGCCCTCCCAGTCTTTCGAATCGAGCCCCCTATAGCAGACCGCCTCCTGCAGATGGGACAGCCCGATCGCGTCTGCCCCGTCGAGATCGGCGATGGTCCGTGCCACCTTTAGCAGCTTGTGATAGGTTCGGGCCGTAAGCCCAAGCGACGCATACATCTCCTCCATAAAGCGCGTTTCTTTTTTCCCGAGCGAACAGTAAAGGGGGATGTCCCTGTTCGGGATGCCGCTGTTAAAACGGATCGGCGTTCCCTTAAAACGCTCTCTTTGCATGGCAAGCGCCTTGATCACCCGCTTGCGGATGTCCGCGGAAGACTCGTTATCCGCTTTTTTTGTGATGTCGGAAAAATTAAGCCGCGGCGCTTCCACACAGATATCGATCCGATCCAAAAGAGGCTGGGATATCCTTCCGAAATACCGGTCGATCTCATTTTGCGTACACCGGCATCGCGACAGATCCGGATAATATCCGCATTTACACGGGTTCATTGCCGCTACCAGAACAAAATCCGCGGGAAACGTAAAGGATCCGCTGCTGCGGCCGATCGTAAGCTGATGCTCCTCTAACGGCTGGCGCAGCATATCGAGTGTATCCCTGCGGAATTCCGTCAGTTCATCCAAAAAGAGGACGCCGCCGTTCGCTAAGGATATCTCCCCCGGATGCGGGATCTGCCCGCCGCCGACTAAACCCACGGCCGAGATCGAATGATGCGGGTGCCGGAAGGGACGCTTGTCCAAAAGCTTTTTCCTCTCCGCAAAAAGGCCGCAGACGCTGTATATTTTGGACAATTCCATCTGCTCATTTTTATCCATCGGAGGCAGGATCGACGGGAGGCATTTAGCCGCCATCGTTTTCCCGCTCCCCGGGGGGCCTAACATAAGCAGGTTGTGCCGGCCGCTTGCCGATACCTCGCAGGCACGGCGGAGAAGCTTCTGCCCGTTCATAAAAGCAAAGTCAGCCTCCGGCTCATCTTCCGCGCAGATTTCCTTTTGGCAGGCGCTCTCTTCATCCGTTGGTGCCTCGTTCCTCTTCCGGCTGCATTCGATTCCCTCATTCAGATATGCCACCACCTCCGTCAAATGCGATACGCCCACAACCGTCATCTGCGGGACGAGGGACGCTTCAAAGCTGTTCTCCTTCGGTACGATACAGATATGCTTCCCGCATTCGGACGCGGCCAATGCCATGGAAAGGACGCCGTTGACCGGATAGATGCCGCCGTTAAGACCAAGCTCTCCCACCATGACAAGATCCTTAAGCTGTGCGGACCGGATCACCTCGGTGGCCGCTAAGATGGATACCGCCACCGGAAGGTCGAAGCCGGAGCCTGTTTTTCGGATGCTTGCCGGGGAAATGTTCACGGTAATGCGTTTCACGGGGAGATTATAACCGCAGTTTTTCAATGCGGTCCGTACCCTCTCCTTCGCCTCCTTGACCTCCGAGCTTAAGAATCCCACCATATCAAACACCGGCAGGCCCGGACTGATGTCAGTCTCTGCCCGGACCAATATACTTTCGATCCCGCTTACGATCGCACATGATACCTCACTATACATAATTTCACCTCTTCATCGTATCTTTAAAAATACAAAAGGACGCAGTTCCTGCGTCCGAAAAAACAAAGTGTAAATTATGTAAGCAAAAGTTATTATATGCGAATCTGCGCTGCCGCGTCAAGAGAAAACATCCGTAAGTCCTACCTTTTTCTTCACCTTACGAAGCGTCTTATTGGAGACATAACGTGCCTTTTCATCGTTCTTTTTGATACAGTCATCGATGTAGGCTTTATCCTTCAACAGCTTCGCATAGCTTTCCTGCAGCGGCGCGAGCTCATCCGCAACCGCTTCACCGACAGCTAATTTAAAATCTCCGTAGCCCTTCCCTGCGAATTCCGACTCGATCTCTTCGTGCGTCTTCCCCGTCACACTGCCGTAAATATCCATTAAGTTGCTGATCCCCGGCTTATCTTCCCCATATCGGACAACCGTCTCGGAATCGGTCACGGCCCGCTTGAACTTGCGGATGATCGTATCCTTATCATCCGTAAGAAGGATCCTTGCGTTCTCATTTTCATCCGACTTCGACATCTTCTTCGTCGGCTCCGCAAGGGACATGATCTTCGCACTCTGCTTTCCGATATACGGCTTGGGTATCGTAAATACATCCCCGTAAATGTTGTTGAACCGCTCCGCAATGTCCCTCGTGATCTCTAAATGCTGCTTCTGGTCGACGCCGACCGGAACGACACTTGCCTGATACAAAAGGATGTCCGCCGCCATCAGCACCGGATAGGTATAAAGACCCGCGTTCACGTTGTCCGCGTGCTTTGCCGACTTATCCTTAAACTGCGTCATCCGCGAAAGTTCGCCGACATAGGTAAAACAGTTCAA
>JAFSYD010000049.1 GCA_017443685.1 Lachnospiraceae bacterium
CGCCGCACGGGAAAGAAGGAATTTTTTCCCGCTCCCCGCCGCACCGCAAAGCTCAATGGCAAATGCATCGGGCGCATCCCTCCGCTCGCAGGCCATAAGCGTTAAGACCAGCTCGCGGTAGACCTTTTCCTGAGCGATATAGCCGTCCGTTACGATCGGAAGGAGGCTTGCGACCTCATCTGACGCACCGCCCGTTTTGGCGTCTATGACGTCACTCCCCTGTGTCAGAAAGGTGCGCGCCGTCGGCTCCAAAATGAGCGGACGCAAACTATCTAACGCATAGTCGTCCTCATCCGGCGGAACGAACAGCTGCTTTGTAAAATGCGACCATTCCGCCTCGCTCCTTAATATCTCCCTTTCCTCCATAAAAAACCGTGCCAGATCGGCCGCCAGCCGCGCCGAAGGCTCTGCCGGCTCCGCGCCGCCTTTTTGCAAAAGCCCGAACAGCCGCCGGTACTTTGCGTTTTCCTGCGCAGCAAAAGCCAGAATGACAAGCCATTTTTCGAAGGAGCCCAGCGCTAAAAGCAGCACCGACAGCGGAAACAGGGTATGCCCGTCCTCATCGTGCCCCTTGACGATCAGCACATCGTACAGCTCCTTCATCTCCTCGCTGACCGCGCTCGCCGTCTTCGCCCGCGGGGCAAACAGCATCTCGGCCGGACTCTCGTTCATATAGGACGCCGTCCGGTTGAAGCTTTCGTCCGATGACTGATCGATGGCGTCAAAGGAAAACGCGATGACAAGCTCCACGAAGGCTGCCCAGGCGTCCTGCTGCTCCTTTTCGCTGCGGTAGGGCGCGTCGGTAAGACCGGGGAAATAGCGGTCAATGACTTCGGTTATACTTATGGATTCGTTCATCTTTCATACCCCGAAAAAAAGGTCTTATTAAGCCTGGTTATTTGCAATCTGCCTCGGCACATATACGTCTTCCTGTATAAGACCTCTCATATCCTCCGGAAGCTCAACCGGCGTCTTGCGCGCGATCACGCCGTTCTTTTGCGCGACATTTTCGGAGGTTATCTTGCTCTTCGAAGAGTAAGTCTTCGTTTGTTCATCATATGCCAGATCCGAAAACTGACCGGTAAGCTCCGGCGTCACCTGATCGAACCACGTCAGCTCGATCGCCGACTGGTTCTCCGAGCCGATGAATATTTCGTCAAGATTCTTATCCACAACCTGCGTCGGGTCCTTCGGCGGATAGGAGTTATGCACCTTTAAGACAGAGCCTTGGGTGATACCGACGATCGTCGTATAATGCCCGCTGACGAGCATGGCGACCGCGCTGCCCTTCCGCAGTGCCTCCACGATGGATGTTACGAATTCCGCCTTCATATTCTGATATGCTGCCGAGTCCTTTTTATCCGGACCTTCCAGTCCCTGCGCCCGCTTATAGGCAGAGCTTACAAGAAAGCTCTTGTGGCGGACACAGGTATTCTGCATCCCCGGCGTCCTGGCAAATTCCTGCATGTAAAAGTCAGCGATCTCAAACGGATTGCCCTGCGGGGAACCGACACGGTTGGCATTCCTGTTGGCCGTCGTGTATTTGCTGATATCGGCTTTTGCTTTTTCAAAAGCATCCGGCTCCATTCCATCCGGCATTTTGTCGAGGAAGGCCGGATTGTAATTGCGGATGCCCTGTGCCGTGTATTTATTGGCTGCTTCCTTATGCAGGTATTGGTTCAGAATACCGGCAGCCGCGCAGGACCAGCAGTCATTGGACCCGCCCGCCTGCGGCTCGTAGGTCTGCTTCAGCAGATCCATCGGCAACACAACCGTATCTGTCGGAATCGGACGTAAGCGGTGCTCGGTTACCTTTTCCAGTTCATCCCGCTGACGGATCCGCTCTTTGACGATCTCATTATAGTAATCGTAAGCATCCTTCTCCGCCTGCGACAGCTCCGCATAGAACCATCCATTCAGTACGCGGTCGCGAAGCATGACCGCAGTCTCGACGTCGGGTACCGTTGCCGGATCAGCCAATACAAGATGCGCCGGATCCGGCTGATACTCATTATTGCTGCGGGCAGTCTGCAGCGCGTCGGAGAGGGCGATATACAGTCTCTGCGCGTCCCCGTCGAGATCGTTCGCGTCATACTTGGCAAGCTTTTTGC
>JAFSYD010000050.1 GCA_017443685.1 Lachnospiraceae bacterium
AAAAAGTGTCGCATTTACGTGCAATTGTGCTATACTGTTTTAGTAATTTTCGTATTTTCAAAAGGGGGACTATGACGATGTTTTCAGGAAGGGAATTATTGGAACGGCTGAATGCGGATGACCTCCGGGCACTGATCGATGCGGCAAGGATCAAAGGAGCGCTTGACGATCGTGTGGCTACGGTGGCAAGCATCATCAAAAGGGAAGAGGTGAGTAAGACGAGAGACATTAAGAGGATCATTAAGGTGACGCTCGTTGTTATGGCAGTGGTTGCTTGCGTTTGCGGGATCGCATATGCGCTGTACAAGTATTTCACGCCGGATTACGACGATGATTTTGATGATGAGTTTGACGATTTCGATGATGATTTCGACGATGCTTTTGACGACGAAGATGACGATGACAAGAAGGCCGACAAGGATAAGGCCGAGTAAGTTGTTGTGGTGCTTTAGATGCGAAGCAAAAAGGGATCGGCGGCTGTCGGTCTCTTTATCTTTTGAAACGGGGATTGTATGGATGATCTTTGTGCGAAGCTGATCTTGTTTTCGGGTGTGGGTGAGGAGTCGATCCTGTTTCGGATGGCGGATATCTTCCGGGATTTCCGACGGTTCGCAGGTGAACCCGTGGCGAATGGATAAGGCGACGGGACACATTCGCCGGGCACTTCCGATGTGTCGGCGGCGGCGGATGGATACGGCGCGGCGAGTATGGGTGCTATAGATATTTCGAAGGATGGGCTGATCCGGCGGATCTACCGGGAGATCAAGAGGCTTCTTGATATTTCCACCGACTATGGTTTTGACGGGAATCTATGGCAGAACTACCTGACTTATCTGCTGATCACGGATGAAAACTCATTTACCCTGACCGCGGAAGGCGTGGGTGCGGCAGACGGCAGCGTGAACGTTTTCGCGAAAAATGATTTTGCTGTATTTATGCAGCTGATGCATTATGATTTTTCTCCGATCGAAAATGCGCTTGGTATCGATTGCTTTAAAACGGTGACGGATTATCGCGCGATCGCGAAAAGGAACGGATGTATAACCGCAACGTTTCACAGAAGGTGCGCGCGCTGTCGCAGAAGCTGTCGGAGAGTGAGGATGTGGATGCATTCTTTGAATACGTGACGGATTTTTACAGGGATTACGGGTTCGGGATGCTGGGGCTGAATAAGGCGTTTCGGATCAAAAGCGGCGGAGACGGGGCGGTTGTCGTATATCCGATCAACAATATGGATGATGTGGCGCTCGAGGATCTGGTCGGCTATGAAGCGCAGAAGAAAAAGCTTATGGAGAATACCGAAGCCTTTTTGCGCGGATTGCCTGCGAACAACTGTCTCCTGTACGGCGACAGCGGGACCGGCAAATCCACCTGCATCAAGGCGATCATCAACCGTTACTACGACAGGGGGCTTCGGATGATCGAAATCTATAAGCACCAGTTCAAGGATATCGGCAGTGTGATCGCGAAGGTGAAGAACCGCAATTACCGCTTCATCCTGTATATGGATGATCTTTCGTTCGAAGAGTTCGAGACCGAGTACAAATTCTTAAAAGCGGTGATCGAGGGCGGCGTCGAAAGCAAGCCCGACAATGTCTTAATCTACGCGACGAGCAACCGGCGGCATCTGATCCGTGAGACCTATGCCGACCGCAGTGATATGGAGGTTTCGCCGGATATGCACAGGAGCGATACGATGCAGGAGAAGCTGTCGCTTGTGAACCGCTTCGGTGTGACGATCGCGTTCCACCGGCCGGATAAGAAGGAGTTTAACCGTATTGTATCCGAGCTTTTTGCACGGACGAAGCTTTGCGGGATGAGCGAGGAAGAGCTGCTTTCTGAAGCAAACAAATGGGAGCTTGCGCATGGAGGACTGTCGGGACGGACGGCGGCGCAGTTTGTGAATTACATATTCGCGAAGCTTCAGATGGCAAGTGCGGAGGAACAGGCTTAACAGGAGTATTTAAAGAAGGGATTTACTAATGAAGCTTAACAAAGACATTACCAAACAAAAATGGTTTGCCTACACAACGGCAACCTGTTCGGCGGTCCTGCTGTATCTGGTGCTGACGCACCTTACGTATTATCTTGGGATCGTTGGGAAGTTTTTTAAGATCATCGGGCCCATTGTGATCGGTCTGGTGATCGCGTATCTGCTTTCGCCGATCTGTGCTTTTTTTGAACGGCGTTTTGAAAAAGGCATCAAGCAGGAAAAGCTCAGGCGGACGGTTGCGGTCGTTGTGACCCTGCTTTTGGTACTGGCGGTGATCATTGTATTATTTGTTGCATTCGTTCCGCAGCTGGTCGGGAGCATCGCGTACCTGTTTTCCAATATGTACAATTACATCGTGGGCCTGGAAAGATGGGTAAAAGACATCAGCGACTTTGCCGAGAGTATGAATATCAACGTCATAGACTTTTCGGGTAAGATCACGGAGTTCTTAAACGACATCTTAACGAAGCTTCCGGGAAAGATGGACAGCTTCGTATCGACCGGTATCAAGGTTGGCATGTCTGTTTCGAACTTCCTGCTCGGCGTATTTATCGCGATCTATCTTCTGATGGATGAAAAGCGGATGACCACCGGAGTAAAACGGGTGCTGCGGGCAACGCTTTCAACGGAAAAATATCACCGCACCGCGGTGTTCTGGGCGAGATGTAATTCCATTATGCTGCGGTACTTGGGCCTCGATATATTGGACGGCTTTGTAGTCGGCATTATCAATATGGTATTTATGCTGATCTTCCGTATGCCGTATGCGGTACTGGTGTCCGTGATCGTGGGTGTTACGAACCTTGCGCCGACCTTCGGGCCGATCATAGGAGGTGTTATCGGTGCCCTGATCTTAGTATTGGTAAATCCCGGGTACGCGTTTTTGTTTATTATTTTCACGATCGTTTTGCAGACGCTCGACGGATATATCATTAAGCCTAAGCTGTTCGGTTCCTCGCTCGGCGTACCGGCTGTGTGGATCTTAATATCCATCATTGTCGGGGGTAAGCTGTTTGGCGTGCTTGGCATTTTACTTGCGATCCCGTTTGCATCCATTATTAACTTCCTGTACGAAGATGTGATCGATGCCAAGATCGAAGAGAAGTGTCAGGAGCAGCGGGAAAAAGGAAAAGAGTTCCAGGAGAAACTGCTGGCTGAAGAGGCGCAAAAGCAACAGGAATCAGACGGCAGATAACGGTCAATCGCCTTTTTCTTCCGCGCGCTGACGGCGCCATTTGCCGAACCATACGGCCTGCGGATCCCAACCGTGGACATTGCAGGTGTGGCAGCAGAATACAGGCATGCCGATGTTGCGCGTGAGCATTTCGTCGAGCTCCGCCTGCGTGATCGTGTATTCGCGTCCGCATCCCTGACAGATGCGTGTAACGTCATTCCGGTTCGATGCCATATTTGTCTCCTTTGCTTAACAGACGAATTATAATATTTTTTATCATAGCACAAATGCCAAGACCACGAAAGGATTATTTTTATGGAAATCGTATGTTTGGATATGGAAGGTGTTTTGGTTCCCGAGATATGGATCGCGTTTGCCGAAAAATCCGGCATCCCGGAGCTTAAGAAAACGACACGGGACGAGCCGGATTACGATAAGCTGATGAAGTACAGGATCAAAATATTAAAGGAACATGGGCTTGGGCTGCCCGAGATCCGTGAGGTGATCGAGCGGATCGAGCCGATGGAGGGCGCAAAGGATTTTCTTGACGAGCTTCGTGCGTTAACGCAGGTGATCATTTTAAGCGATACCTTCACACAGTTTGCGGGACCGTTAATGGCAAAGCTCGGCTATCCGACCATTTTCTGCAATACCCTCGTTGTGGCGGATAACGGTGAGATTGTGGATTATAAGATGCGCTGCGAGCAGTCGAAGCTTTCCACGGTAAAGGCACTGCAGTCGATCGGATATGATACGATCGCATCGGGTGACAGTTTTAATGACCTGGGGATGATCACGAATTCCAAGGCGGGATTTTTGTTTAAGAGCCCTGTGGCAATCCGCGAGCAGTATCCGGACATTCCGGCCTTCGAAGAATACGGGGAACTTTTGGCGGCGATACGGGCAGAGTTGACGTAATCTGTAACTTCATTCGGGGGGTATGCTTTAGGGGGAGAGTTTTATGAAGCAGTCGAAGTATCTTTCCACGATCATAACGGTCATCGTTATGGTGTTCATCATTCTTTTTCTGGTGTGGGCGACAGTAATCCGGGATTATACGTTTTCCAATGTCGGAGGCAGGTGGCAGTTCGTAGCGCGGATCACGGTGCCTGTCCCTTCGGGGCTTACGGTGGATACATCGGAAGAGGAGCGGCTGACGGTCAAGTGCAGCAATCTCGGTTCAAAGGTGCATTCTTATGAGTTTCAGATATCGCCTTTTAAGAACATGGCCTTTGCAAAGGTGTACGGAACGGCAGTGCCGCGACAGACGATCGCCGGCTTAAAAGGCGGGAAAAAGTATTACATCCGTGTACGGGCCGTGAAGCTGAACCCGTCCGGAAGACGCGTGCACGGATCGTGGTCGTCTGTGCATGTTGCGACGGCGAAAAAAAAGCAGGAAGAGAAGAAAAAGCGTTGAGACACGCGCAAAAAGGAAGGAAGTGTTACGATGAATATCAGATTTACCAATGCCAGGATATTACAGACAAAGGAAGATCATGGGTTTGACATATTAGATGGCGAGCTTTGGACAAAAGGGAATGCGATCGCTTTTATCGGGTCTTCGGAGGATGCGGCGAACGCGGCGACAGGGGATGAGGTGATCATATGGGATCGGACGATCGACTGCGACGGCAACCTTCTGATCCCGGGATTTAAGGATGCGCATACACATACGGCGATGACCTTTTTACGGTCGTATGCGGATGATCTTCCGCTGCAGGAATGGCTGTTCGACAAGGTTTTCCCGAAGGAAGACCAGCTTACGGCGGACGATGTGTACTGGCTTGATATCCTGGGGATCATGGAGTATCTGACGAGCGGGATCACGAGCAATTTTGATATGTATTTCTTCCCGCCGATGAATGCGAAGGCGTCGATCGATTGCGGTTTCCGCACCGTGCAGACCTCCGGGATGAACAACTTCGGGGACGGCCCCGAAAAGGTTGAGGAGAATTACAATATCGTCAATGAGCTTGGGCAAAAGCATGACGGACTGGCGAAATTCATCATCGGGTTCCATGCCGAGTACACGACGTCAAAGGAGCGGATGGAAGCGATTGCGGCATTGGCGCAGAAGTACCGGTCGCCCTGCTTCATGCATAATTCCGAGACCGAAAGGGAAGTAAAAGAGTGTATAGAGCGCTGGGGCAAAACGCCGACGCAGCTGACCGATGAGCTTGGGATGTATGAATACGGCGGCGGCGGTTATCACTGTGTATGGCTTGATGATAAGGATTTTTCGATCTTCAGGGAAAAGGGGCTGTATGCCGTATTAAATCCCGGGTCAAATACGAAGCTGGCAAGCGGGATCGCTCCGACAAAGCGCTATCTTGAGGAAGGGATCGCAGTGGCGCTCGGTACGGATGGTCCGTCCTCCAATAACTGCCTCGATATGTTCCGTGAGATGTTCCTTATGACAGGTCTTGCGAAGCTGCGTGAAAAAGATGCGGCGTGTGTACCGGCGGAGGAGGTACTGTATGCGGCAACGGCACAGGGGGCCCGGGCGATGGGCGTTCCCGAATGTGACAGCCTTGCAGTCGGCAAAAAGGCAGATATCGTAATGATCGATATTGCCCAGCCGAATATGCAGCCGGAGAACAATCTTGTGACGAACCTCGTGTATTCCGGATCCAAGCAGAATGTGAAGATGACG
>JAFSYD010000051.1 GCA_017443685.1 Lachnospiraceae bacterium
ACCGGCGAAAAGTTCTCATACACCTCGCAGTCCCCGGCGAAGAGCACATCGAAATTCATATCCGGCTCACGATAATACTCCGCAACAAAGGCGCCCTCCACAATGCCGTCCACATACTTCGGCACAAAGAGGCGCTGCAGCAGATACAGGACAACCGCGGCGATCAAAATGACCGCGCCGATCCGTAACCCCGTATTCTTTTGAGTCATTTTTGACGAATGATCTTCCAATCTTTTGCCCCTCACATCATTCTTTGTTCCGGTCAGAACCGGTTGTAAATAAACTGGCTCGCATCATAGCCGATCCCGTACGCGCCGAAGATCAGGACAACAACAAACAACGCAAACCATACCGCAGATCTGGCCGCAAACGGCTTCGCCGTGATCACCTCGCGCGGATCGCCGTTTTTATTCTTATACAGACTCACACAAAGTACAAATACTCCCGCAGCGAAAAGCACCAGATAATCCGCCGCCGTAATACCAAGCGTAAGCAGTCCGCCTGCCATCACACTGTCCCAGTTCTTCGGGGTGAACATGGAGCCGATCGCTCCGAGCGTTTCCCAGACGGATGCATAGCAGTCGAACATATTCAGCACACAGATCAGCAGGAAGGTCCGAAGCACCATAAACAAATGATAGACCTTTCCGTTCGCCCATGCATGCGCCGCATGGAACTTTTCATACATCGGCTCGAACTCTTCAGAGATCATCAGTACCGCAAAGTTCAAAAGCCCCCATACGATGAAATTCCAGCTTGCCCCGTGCCAGATGCCTGTCGTAAACCACACCACAAACGATGACACGTAAACCGGAAGCCGCCGCCCGACGCGCTCGCCCAAATGCGCCCGCGCCCATTTGCCCAGCCCCTGCATCCCCTTCGACGAGGACACCGGATAAAAGATATAATCCCGAAACCAGTTGCACATCGAGATATGCCACCGGCGCCAGTACTCTTTTAACGAGGTGGAAAAATACGGCAGATTGAAGTTCTCCATCACGTCGATGCCAAACATCTGCGCTACGCCGATGGTGACGTCAATCCCACCCGTAAAATCCGCATACAGGTCGATGGTATAGAACAGCATCCCGAAAAACGCATAGGCACCGCCGTAGGTATCTCCATCCGAAATGATCGTCGTCACCGCCGGCATGATCCGGTCAGCGATCACCATCTTCTTAAAAAAGCCCCAAAGGACGCGCTGCGCACCAAAGGCGACCTTTTTCGCATCGAACGGATGTCCGCCGTAAAGCGTCTTCGATAACTCACCGTACCGGCTGATCGGCCCCTGCACCAGCTGCGGGAAAAAGCCGATAAACAAACCGAGACGGAACAAATTCTGCTCCGCCCGGATCGTGCCTCTTGCCACATCGAACAAATAGGATAACGCCTGGAATGTATAGAACGAGATCCCCATCGGAAGTGCGATCGACAAAAACGAAAGCTCGCCGCCGCCGAATGTTCCAAGCAGGGCGTTCACATTCGCGATAAAGAAATTTGTATACTTTACCACCGCAAGAATGCCGACACAAAGAAGTACCGCTATCACCTGATAGCGAAAGCGGATCTTCTTCTGGGATGCCTTATAGTCCTTTTTTTCCTCTTTGGAAAGGGCTTCCTTTTTCTCCTTTAAATACACCTTCTGTGCGGTCAGATTCGCATCGATCAAACGCGCAGCCGCAAAAATGATGATCGTCACCGCCCAGAGGTATAATAAATACTTCGGACCGGAAAACGCGTAAAACGCATAACTGCCTAAAAGCAGCAGTGGCCACTGGCATCTTGCCGGCAGCATATAATACAATACCAGCAATACCGCGACAAAGAGAAGAAAGCCGTATGATGTAAACAGCATCAGCCTGTGCCTCTTTTAGTCTTCTTCCTCTAACTTTTCGATCAGGGCATAAATGGCCTGCGCAGAGTTAAAGTTCTCCGGTACAATGTATTCCGCTGAGATCGTCACATCAAAGTTCTCGCTGATCTCAGAGATCAGGGTCACGATATCGAACGAATCCAAAATACCGTCGTCGATCAGGCCTTCTTCTTTTTCAAAATCAATATCCGGATGTAAATCCCTTAATATTTCCAGTAAATCTTCCATCATAATTCATTCACCTCCTATATTACCACAAGTAATATTTGACTTTCTCTGTCCGTCCGGATGCCAGTGCTGTCAGCCACTCACTTCGTTCGCGGGACAGTACTTGGCTCTATGATACCCATTCACAAAATCCTCCCGCGAAAGCCGATGCCCTCACGGGAGGTAAGCTCTTCTTTTAAGAAATCAATGTACTCTGGTAGCGATACCGTTCTTATCGGTCACGTATTTTACGTTGTTGATCTTGATCTCGCCGTTGCGGACCAAGTATCCCTTCTGGTCAAACGCGTAGTTATCCGTGCCGATCGTGATGACCGAATTCACTACCCACGAACCATCGCTTAACGCGAATGCCGTGTGATACGAATCGGAAAACTGTGTCTCCGTTGCGTCCGTATACTTCGCATCGGTCGCACCATGGAACTCCCTGACACCGCTGTCGCCGTCATAAAGTTCCAGCCATCCATACTGCAGTGCGGCAGTCGAAGTATCGAAGAAGTACTTCTTGCCGTTTAAGACCTTCACGCCTCCCTTTACCTTACCGTTGCCTTCCAGATAGTAATACTGTCCGCCGATGTTCTGCAGGCCGCTTAATATATAGCCGTTCTGATCCGCGTAATAATCCTTGTCGCGATCCTTATCGCCCTGGCTTGCGTTCGCATTGCGTACGGAGAACCAGCCCTTATGCAGCACGCCGCTGTCCTCGTCGAAGTACATCGCTCCGCCGTTCACATTCTGGAATCCGCGTGCCATTGCCGGTGTCAGCAGATAGGTTGCCTGTCCGATCGTCTGCAATCCGGTCAATACAACACCCGTCGCATCCGCATAGTACCTGACCGGCTTGTCCGAATCCGTCGTGCCGACCGTGAACCATCCGGTCTTCATCGCACCGGTCTGTCCGTCGAAGCAGTAAAGCTTGTTGTTGATCGTCTGGAAGCCGTGCAGTCTCGCGCCCGTTGTCGGATCAAAGAAGTACCACGTGCCGCCCACATTCTGGAAGCCCGTTACGGTCAGACCGTCATTGCCGAAGCAGTACCACGCATTGCCGACCTGGTTCATACCGATGAGTGCCGGTCCGTTCTGCGAGAAGTAATACTTCTGACCGCTTGCGGTCGCCACCCAGCCCGACACCATCGCACCGTCCTGCGGATTGAAATAGTAAAGCTTGTTGTCGATGTTCAAAACGCCGGTCTGCATCGCACCGTTCGCCCCGAAGTAATAGTTCTTGCCTCCGATGTTCTGAATGCCGACCAATGCCTGTCCCGTCTGATCCGAGAGATAATAGGTACCGGTGGAATCCGCATGCCAGCCGCGTACCATCGCGAAATCATCACCGAGATAGTAAAGCGCGCCGCCTACGTTAGCCCAGCCTTTCGTCTTGCGGTAGTTGTTGTAAAAATATGTCTTCCCGTTCGAAGCCGTAACGAAC
>JAFSYD010000004.1 GCA_017443685.1 Lachnospiraceae bacterium
AAGCTGTTGCAGGAGACCGGGCAAATGAAATGCTTGCCGCATCATCCAGGGGATTCAGCGGGCAGTCAGACATGAATCTCCACAAAAATGCTGCCGCATATTTTTCCGGAAAGTCAAAAGGAAAAGGCGAATCTCAAAAGATCGATTATGAAAAGATTGAGGCCTCATATATCAACGACGGATTTCTGTGCGAAAAGATACCCTACTATCGTGAAGATTTTGCGCTGCACTTATATGACAGTATGACATCGGAGGAAATAGAAAAGCTTCAGGAGAACATAAAGCACGTAAACATCTGGAAAATAACCGTAAATCCGGAATATAAGGATGAAACAAATACGGACAGTCCTTCCTGCGAACCGATGGATACAAGTCTGCCGTTTGCGGTCACAAGCGATCTTAACGAAGGTATTTTTACCGTACGCATCCAGGGACGGGTAGATACGATCACAGCTCCGGAGCTTTTGAAAAAATATAAAGAGACAGAGGGGAAGTTTACGGAAATAAAAATTGATGTAAGCCGGATGCCATATGTTTCATCTGCGGGGCTTCGCGTTTTTATGATGATGTATAAGTCATTACCGGATAAAGACAAGTTCGAAATGACAGGCATAAGCAAGGATGTCCGGGAGATATTTGAAACCACCGGGTTTGATGAGTTCTTCATTCATTAGCGGAGCGACACAGTTCACAGTAATACCATACTTTGCGACCTCAAGGGCGATGCTGCGGGTCAATGCCTCCAGCGTTGCCCTGATGGTAACTTTACAACGAGCTGATCCCTCCTCCGAAAGCCCGGTAGTTTCCTTTTGGGAAGCCTCCCTGGACAGAGGTATGTTCTGTTTTACGCGATAATCTTCCGCATTTTTTGATAGGTGGCAAAATCATTATACCACAAAACGACGAGGAAAACACAAATTTATTTGTGTTTGACGACCGTATGCGATAACAGGCGCTTTGCGCCTGTTATACCACAAAAAACTTAGCTTTTCTTTATCTTCTCAAAGAGAGGGAAAACTTTAGGATATACACCCATGACCACAAATACCATAACCGCGTACCGTGCGGTTCGGATCAGAAGCGCATCCGGGCGTGCACTGGCAAGAAATTCACTGTTAAAAGGCATTTTCAGCAATGTATTCATCAAAAGGAAGATCACAACCGCACCGATCACACGAAGAATCATTGCAAAAACATTCCCGGTATCCTTAAAACCCACATACTTCTCTTCAAAGGGAATTGCCGCAATAACGCCGATCAGCAATCCCAGCGAGGCAAAATAATCCTGCGTCCGAACAAAAAACACGCCCGGCAAAGCCATCGCTAATAAGATAAGATGACAGATCCATTCCTTTTTTACGAACCGATCCAGCAGGGAAAAGATCCCTATCACTGCAAATCCCAATGCCCATCCGGCTAAGACATCCGTCGGATAATGCGCGCCAACTGCCGGCCGGGATACCCCGACCAAAAATGTCAGGCAGACCGCAAGAATCCAAACCCATCTCTTTTTTGCTTTATACGCCAGCGACATGTAGGCCGCGGTTACGGACGCACTATGCATACTGGGGAATGAATAACCCTGTGCGGCAACATCCTTCACATCCGCGCCTGATTTCACCGGCACCAGTGCTTCCACCCTGTCGGGATGCTCCATATAAGGCCGGGGTCTCATCACAACGGTCTTGATCATCGAAAGATAAGCATTCTCAGCCGCGAGGATCAGCGCAAGGCGTTTGCCCACTTCTTTCTTCCAGCAAAACATTACGATAAGCATCATTATCAGCAAGCCTGCTTCTCCGCCGATAAAAGCAAAAATCTTCCCTGCAGTCCGGCTTAAATCTCCGAAGCTTCCCTGCATCCATTCAATCAACCTTACTTCCCATTCCATATTTTGAATCTCCTTTCATGCTGAACCTGACGGCAGCACTTCCTATATCCTGTTATACTTATCCGCCCCACCGGCGCCCGGAGGGCACTTCATTTTCTTTAACTCGGAATACGCCAGCGGGACGGAGAGGATCATGGAAAAAACGTCCGCGATCGACTGCGTGGCCTCTACGCCCCAAAGTCCCCATATCTTCGGCAAAACAAGGATCAGCGGTACGAAAAAAATCCCGTTCCGCGTCGAAGCGGCGATCGAGGCCTTAACCCCAGCGCCGATGGACTGCAGCATCATATTGGTCATGACGATCGTCCCCATCAGGGGAAGCGTTAAGGACTGGAACCGGAGCGCCGCGGTACCCACAGCCACGACCTCGGGATCGTCCCGGAACAGAGATATGATCTGCGGCGCGAACGCAAAGCATCCCGCCGCCACCACGCACAGGAATATGGTTCCGTATCTGACACAGAAAAAATACCCTTCCCGTACCCGCTGCCAGAGCCCCGCTCCGTAGTTAAATGAGCAGACAGGCTGGTATCCCTGGCCGAAACCGATCAGCGCCGACGCCAAAAGCATCATAACCCTTGTCACCACCGACATGCCCGCGATGGCGGCGTCCCCGCCGATGCCTCCCGCCGCGGTATTCAGAAGAAGCGTTGCGACTGCCGCAAGCCCCTGCCGGAACAGGGACGGCACACCGCCGTTGATGATCTCTTTCATATAATAACAGTTCAGCCGGACGTTGCCAAAGGCCAGCCGGATATTTTCCCCGCGCCTGCTTCCGATCATCAGCACGATAAAGCTTGTGATCTGACCGCAGACGGTAGCGATCGCAGCGCCTTTCGTCCCCATTCTCAGCACAAGGATCAGAAGGGGATCCAGCCCCACATTGACCACCGCGCCGCACATTAGGCCTACCATGGCATACATGGCGCTCCCCTGAAAACGGAGCTGATTATTGATCACGAACTGCCCCATCATAAACGGAGCGCCGAAAAGGATGATGCGCATATAGTCCATGGTGTCTGCCATCGTGGTCGGCGTCGCGCCGATCAGGTGCGCAATGGAATCGGCAAAGATGTTGCCGGTGACCGCCACCGCCGTGCCGAGGATAAAGGACAGGGCAAACCCGGTGGACGCCATTTCGTTCGCCTCCCGGTACTCCCCCGCACCAAGCTTGCGCGACAGGAAATTGCCGGAACCGTGCCCGCAGAAAAAGCCCATGGCCTGGATCAGCGCCATCACGGAAAAGACCAGCCCCACCGCTGCTGTCGCCTGTGTGGAGATCCGGCCGACGAAAAATGTATCCGCCGTATTATAGAAACCCGTCACGAGCATACTGATCACGGTAGGAACAGACAGCTTCAGGATCAGCTGTGGCACCGGAGTTGTTGTCATCATTTCATATCTGTCCATTTTGATATATCGCTTTCTAAATATAGTCGGGATGTTCAGTCCGTTGCCGATGCATTCCGATTTTACCGGTATTCCGTCCTCTGGTATTCATATGTATGTCTCCTTTTGATTTCCGATTCTATCTGATTTCTTATATCTTAACAAAAAAGAGAGCGTCAATCCACCCTCTTTTACTATCCGTCTGCTTCAGCAGCCGGTCGGCACAAAACAAGCGTCCGCCGGACGCTTTGCGCCCTTTCTCGTCTTCCTTGAAATAACGAACCTTATCGGCCAGTTCCTTATAGTGCATATCATCCGGGTCCGTACAGAAGAAGTCATGCATCAGTTTTCCCAACGCTGTGGACGCGTCCTTATCCGCACCCTGCTGATTAATAAAGCCCCCTGTCTGTTGGCAGGAGGCAATATAACTTTTTCACGACCTATTTATGATTCCAGTGCAAAAAGCCTGTTCACACCTGCGCTTGCGCAAAGGTGGGGACAAGGCTTTGATGCACGCCCCCGTATGAGCATGAAGTGGGGCGAAGCCTCACGGGAATGCGA
>JAFSYD010000052.1 GCA_017443685.1 Lachnospiraceae bacterium
AGCAACGGGCGCGTCACACACCGCCTTGTCCGGAGCGGCAATACCGCTGGCGGAAGTCGCGGACATTGACGCAAAGGGGCCTTCGTTACAGGCGACAGGGACAGCACAAATACAGGGAGCAGCAACGCAGATGCAAACAACCGCAGTTCCCATGCAGGGCAATGCGGAACAGACGGCTGCGAATGTCACGGCCGCAGCGGAACCGACACGCCTTTCCGAGGCGGAGGAGCCGGTTTTGGCTCGGTCTTTCCGGCTTTTGCCGCAGACTGCAACATTTATCAAAAAGCGCAGTGCCTTTGAGCGGATGCCGGAGCAGTCTTATGTGAATATGCTCTTTGATAAATACGCAGGTATTCGCGAGGAAGTGAACATTATGGAGCTGGAGCCACCGAGCCTTCACGGCGCAAGCAATAAATCAATCCGCCTTTTAGAGCACGTGGATGCGTATATTGCGGATGCCTGTGCATCGTACGGGATGAAGCGCAGCGAATTTTTTAATTATATCGTTGAAAAAGAAATGAAAGCAGTCGGGTGGGCGTAATGCAGAACGGAGAGGATTTACAAAGATTATTGCGTCAGATCGACCACAAGGGATACCCATCGTACAAACAGACGGCCGGACAGTGGCAGATGAAGGGTTTTGTGCTCTCGATCGATCACGTGCAGGGGGATCCGTTCGCGTCGCCGTCGAATGTAAGTGTGATCGTTACCGGGGCTAAAGCGGCATTTCCGGGTGAATACTATGATGCGCCGCACCGGCAGGTGGCGCTGGAGGACTATCTTCTGCGAGCGTTTGAACGCGAGCTGTACAGTGCGGATACCGGTCATGCCGGTTCGGGTAAGAGCGGGATGCTTGCGACATCGCGGCCGGGACAGGAGGTGCTGAAGCGTTCGGCGATGGAAGTCAATCCGAAAAGCGGCGGCATAACGGCACGTTTTGAGGTCGGTTTCCCGGCGAGAGGCCGGACCGTGACGTCAGAGTCCCTGATCCATATCTTCTTTTTTCTGCTTCCGAGGATCGCGGAACGGGTATTCTGCTACGCGAATGTTGATCAGAACCGTCTGAAAAAGGCGATCGAGCTTGCGGATGACCGACTGGCATTGCGAAAGCTCCTGGAAGAAAAAAAGCTGCAGGCATTTGTCGCGAACGGGAGTATCCTGCCGCGTGAAAGCGGTGTATCGCAGCGGCCGATGAAGGGGGCAGTGGCGTTTGCTTCGCCGAAAAGCCTGGAGATAACGGCCGAGCTTCCGCACAGGGGAACCGTTACGGGAATGGGGATCCCCGAGGGCATCTTTCTTATCATCGGCGGCGGATATCACGGGAAATCTACACTGCTGTCGGCGTTGGAGCGCGGTGTTTACGACCATATTGCAGGCGACGGCAGGGAATATGTAGTGACGAAAGCGGATGCGATGAAGATCCGTGCCGAGGACGGCCGGAGTGTAAAAAGAGTGGATGTATCACTGTTTATCAATGATCTGCCGAGCGGGACGGATACCACGGCATTTTCCACGGCAGACGCGAGCGGCAGTACTTCACAGGCGGCCAACGTGATCGAGGCCATCAGCGCCGGCTCATCGGTACTTTTGATCGATGAGGACACCTGCGCGACGAATTTTATGGTGCGTGACGAGCTGATGCGGCGCGTAGTAAGCGACCGTGAGGAGAGCATTACGCCGTTTCTCCTTCGGATGCGCGATCTATACGAGAAGAATGGTGTATCAACCATTCTTGTGGCCGGAAGCTCGGGCAGCTTATTCGGAGTGGCAGACGTTGTGATCCAGATGGATGAATATGTACCAAAGGATGTAACACAGCAGGCGAAAAAGGAGTGGGAAGAAGAGTTCGGCGGAAACGAAACAGAACCGCTGCATAAGTTTTCGGCCGAATTCGCACCGCGATGTCCGAAGGAGATCAGGGATTGGAAACGCCCGGATGCGCGGATCAAGACAAAGGTGTTTGCCATAGACAGCTTTTCCGTGGACAAAGAGACGGTAGACCTGCGCGGCGTATCGCAGGTGGTGGATCGGGAGCAGACAGCGGCGATCGCCAAGCTGTTAAAGCTGCTCGCGACGCAGTATTTTGACGGAAAATGCCCCTTAGAGGGTGCCGTGGAACGGATTTGCGGGGATTTGGACGAAAAAGGATTTGCGTTGGTTGAAGGAAGAATCATCCGCTGCGGTCTTGCCGTTCCGAGAAAAGAAGAGCTCATAGCAGCGGTTAATCGGTTCCGTAGGCTGGATATTCGGTATGA
>JAFSYD010000053.1 GCA_017443685.1 Lachnospiraceae bacterium
ATACCTGACTTACCGTGCTGTTTTCCGCAAAAACGCGGTCATGCACCATTTACTTCTTCGGGCGCTTCGCTCCGTACTTGGAACGCGCCTGCTTCCTGTCGGCAACGCCTGCTGTATCAAGCGTTCCGCGGATAACATGGTAACGGGTACCCGGAAGGTCCTTTACTCTGCCACCACGGATCAGAACGACACTATGCTCCTGAAGGTTGTGGCCCTCGCCCGGAATGTAGCTCGTTACCTCAATACCGTTCGAAAGACGAACTCTGGCGATCTTACGCAGCGCGGAATTCGGCTTCTTCGGCGTAGTCGTCTTAACAGCAGTACAAACGCCGCGCTTCTGCGGAGAAGACGTGCTAGTCGGACGCTTTCTTAAAGAATTGAATCCTCTCTGTAACGCCGGAGAATTGGACTTCTTTACAGATGTCTGTCTGCCCTTGCGGACTAACTGATTGAATGTCGGCATCTTTTTCACCTCACTTTCTAAAATATTATACAAAACTTATGGCGTGCGAAATTCGCACGCCATAATATTATAATTAGCTTATTTTACCTTGTCAAGTATTAATTATCAGCTTTTATGCCTTCCTGAGCTGACCCTTGCGGATCAGGCTCATCAGCTGGTCATTCTGCTCCTGTCTGCCCTTATAGCCCGTAATGCCGTTCGCCTGCGCGATCTGCGCACGGTGGCGGAAGGATGTATTTGTCTCACCTACCGCCTTTAAGGCTTCCACAATACTCGGGTCACTGCCTTTGTATGCCGGATAGCATCCTGCCGAGGAAGAAGACGAAACCGACGCGCTCGATGCACTCGACGCTGCCGTACTCGTCGATGCCGTGCTTGTCGAAGACGTTGTACCCGATGTATCTCTCGGCGTCGACGGCCCCTGTGCCGTAACAATATCCGGATTCGACGAACTTACAACCGCAGTTGCGCTGCCGGTACTTGCCGTTGCCTGCGTACTGCTCTGTACCGGCGTGCTTACCGTTGTGTTCGTCGCCGGAACCGATGCTGTCGTGTTCACGGTCGTTGCCGCAGAAGCGCTGTCACTGCCGACGCCGTGATAATAGGTGTTCACGAGCTGCTGTAAACTTTCTTCCGTCGTAACGAAGATCGCAAACGGCGAATATCCGTTAAAATGCGCCTGCACCTTTCCCTGTGTGGAAATCTTCGCGTACTGCGCCGTCACACCATCCGCATCCGAGGAAGATCCCGTATACCGTAATACCAATGCATAGCTGTTGCCGGTAAAGGCACTCGAAAACTCCTCCTGCAGCTTAAACGTTACATCCGCCGGCTGGCTGCCGCTCAGCTTGCCGTAGTAGATCGCCTCAACATCCTCCGCAGTGGTTCCCGGCTTAGAACCATTTGCATTTTTCTTCAGATATTGCTTCACCAATTCGGTCATGATCGGCTTAACAAGCTTGTCATTCACATCGTCATAATCGCTTCCGGTAACGATTGAAACCGTCACACCGCCGGAAGGGTTAAGCTTTGAAGCATCCGCCTTTCCCATCAATGAGCCTCCCCACGAATCCGCGATCTGCTGCACTGCCTTCAAATCAAACTTATTGCTTGACGCATTATAAGCCTGGCTTATCGTCGCTGCCGCCGCCGGACAGGTAGAAGCCTCTGCCGTCACTCCAATTGAAAAAGCCATCAGAAGGGACAGCGCCATCGCTCCCGCTCTTTTCCATACATTTCTCATCGCATTCACTCCTTTTTCATTCTATACGCATTTCAGCCCAACATATTGTTGAGCTGAAAATACCATAACACAAAATATTGAAATTGTATAGTGTTTTTTGCACTTTTTCATGCAATTTACCTGTTTTTAGTTACAATTCAGCGCATTGCCAATGCGCCGAATTGCAACGCCGCATCGGTTGTCTTGCGACATTGAAAGAACCGATGCGGCCCGTAAACGTAAGTGTATTGAGCCGCAGCCACGCAGCGGGTGCGTGGCTCGGCGCTGAATAGTAACTGTTTTTACACTCCATGCATGCTCCATGGAGCATCTTTAAAGACACATCTTGTCATTGGCACAATGATCGGCAGTTCCGACTTTATTCGGCAGCCTCTTCTATCTGCGCGATCTCCGGCTCACCCAGATATTCCGCCGCATCCTCGAGCTCATCGATCTGCCGCTTGATCGCTTCATTGTAATCCGTATTCAGACGGATATCGCTGTAGCGCTTCATGCCGGTTCCGGCCGGGATCAGCTTGCCGATGATGACATTCTCCTTCAGGCCGATCAGCGGATCCACCTTACCCTTGATCGCCGCATCGGTCAGTACCTTCGTCGTCTCCTGGAAGGACGCCGCCGACAGGAACGAATTCGTAGCCAACGAAGCCTTTGTGATACCAAGGAGTACACGCGTCCCTTCTGCCGGATCTTTTCCTTCCGCGATCAGGTGCTCATTCATTTCCTCGAAGTCAAGGTAATCCACCTGTGCGCCCGGCAGATAACCGGAATCCCCGGCCACGTCGATCCGCACCTTCTTCATCATCTGGCGGACAATGATCTCAATATGCTTATCGTTGATATCAACGCCCTGCAGACGATACACACGCTGCACCTCGCGCAAAATATAATCCTGCACCGCGCGGATACCCTTGATCTTAATGATATCGTGCGGATTAACGGAACCCTCGGTCAGCTCATCACCCGCCTCAAGGACCGCGCCATCCATGATCTTAATGTGCGACCCATAGGGGATCAGATAGGTCTTCGCCTCTCCGTCTTCATTGTTCGTTACGACGATCTCACGCTTTTTCTTCGTATCACGGATCTCTGCCGTACCGGCAATCTCGGTAATAATCGCAAGCCCCTTCGGCTTTCTTGCCTCAAAAAGCTCCTCGACACGGGGAAGACCCTGTGTAATATCGGAACCCGCTACACCACCGGTATGGAAGGTACGCATCGTAAGCTGGGTACCCGGTTCACCGATGGACTGAGCCGCGATAATGCCGACCGTCTCACCGACCTGCACCGCCTGTCCCGTCGCCATGTTCGCGCCATAGCACTTTGCGCAGACGCCGTTCTTGCAGCGGCAGGAAAGTACGTTGCGGATACGGATCTTGCCGAATTTTACCGTAACCTTGCCTTCCTTATCCTCTTCTTCGTAACGGAACGGCTTGCCGTCGGCATCCACGCCGCTGTTTAAAATGCGCTCCGCACGCATCGGCGTGATCATGTGATTCGTTTTAACGATCATATTGCCATCCGCATCATAGATCGACTCACAGCTGAACCGGCCGACAATACGGTCATACAATTCCTCAACCGTTTCCTTCCCGTACATAAATGTCGTAACATACATCCCCGGGATCGTTTCCGGAGCGGGATGGTCACCCATACAGTCACGCTCACGGATGATAAGTTCCTGCGAAACGTCTACCAGACGTCTTGTCAGGTACCCGGAGTCTGCCGTACGAAGCGCCGTATCGGACAAACCTTTCCGTGCGCCGTGCGCCGACATAAAGTACTCCAAAACGTCAAGGCCTTCACGGAAGTTCGACTTGATCGGCATCTCGATGGTCCGCCCTGTCGTATCCGCCATCAGCCCGCGCATACCGGCAAGCTGCTTGATCTGTCCCGTCGAACCACGGGCTCCCGAATCCGCCATCATGAAAATGTTGTTGTACTGATCGAGACCGTTCATCAGATCCACGGTCAGCTCATCATCCATCTTCTTCCATGTCTCAACGACTTCCTTGTACCGCTCTTCCTCGGTAATACGGCCGCGCCGGTAATCGCCCTTGATCTTCTCGACAGTATTCTCCGCCGCTTCGATCAGTCCCGCCTTCTGCTCGGGAACGGTCATATCCGAGATCGAAACGGTCATCGCCGCCAGCGTGGAGTATTTATATCCCATCGCCTTGATGTCATCGAGCACCTCGGCCGTCTTCGTCGCGCCGTGGATGTTCATTACTTTTTCCAAAATACTCTTCAGATTGCCCTTCTTTACAAGGAAGTCAATCTCCAGATCATTCTCATGCCCCGGCTGGCTCCTGTCTACAAAACCAAGATCCTGGGGAATGATCTCATTGAAAAGGAAACGTCCGAGCGTGGACTCGATCAGGGAGGCCGTTACATTTCCTTCGGCGTCCGCCTTTTCCACACGCACTTTGATCTTAGCATGGAACGCGATCGCTTTGTTCTCGTATGCCAAAAGCGCCTCGTTAACGTCCTTGAACGTTTTCCCTTCGCCTTTTGCCCCTTCACGCAGCTGCGTCATATAGTAAATACCAAGAACCATATCCTGGGAAGGAACCGCAACCACGCCGCCGTCGGATGGCTTTAACAGGTTATTCGGGGACAGCAGCATGAACCGGCATTCTGCCTGTGCTTCCGCGGTCAGCGGCAGATGCGCCGCCATCTGGTCGCCGTCGAAGTCGGCATTGTATGCGGTACATACGAGCGGATGCAGCTTGATCGCCTTACCCTCGACCAGGATCGGCTCAAACGCCTGGATGCCGAGACGGTGCAGCGTAGGCGCACGGTTCAGCATGACCG
>JAFSYD010000054.1 GCA_017443685.1 Lachnospiraceae bacterium
GCTTCCTGCACATAATTCTCCAGCGAATCCGAAATATCATAGTGAACCACGAGCTTTACATTCGACTTATCCACACCCATGCCAAAAGCGGAGGTTGCTACCATAACCTGTATTTCATCATTGATAAACGCTTCCTGATTCTCCTGTTTTTGGCTGCTATCCATCTTCCCGTTAAATGCCCGTGCAGCAAAACCATCGTTTATCAGCCTTTCGGCAAGCTGCCGGGTACGTCTCGTTCGCGAAGTATAAACGATCGTTGGGCAATCCTTCTGTTCGATCAGTCTGCGCAGTGTCTCGTATTTTTCAGCATCCGACTCCCTGTACAGCACCTCATATTGGAGATTGGTGCGGGATGCCGTCGTTGCAAATATAATCAGCTCGATATCCAAAGTTTGTTTAAAATACTCTTTGATATCACTGATCACTTTCTGCTTTGCGGTTGCCGTAAAGCAGGATACGGGAATCCTTCGACCATCTGATTTTTTCTCCTGCAGTTCACGGATAAAGTCGCCGATATAAAGGTAATCCACACGAAAATCCTGTCCCCACGCTGAAAAGCAATGCGCCTCGTCGATCACAAAACGGTCGATTTGCCTTGCCAAAAGCAAGTGTTCCACCGTTACGGAACGAAGAGCCTCTGGTGAGATGTACAGAATGGAAGCTATACCGGATTCCACGCGCTCCATTGCCTCCGCCCTTTCAAGCGGACTCAACAGTCCATTGATCGTAACGGCCTCTGCGATTCCGCGCTTTTCAAGGCTATACACCTGATCCTTCATCAGGGATTGCAAGGGTGATATTACAACCGTTAACGCTCGTTCCGTTTCCCCCGCCATTAACGCCGGAATCTGGAACGTCAGCGACTTCCCTCCACCTGTCGGGAAAATGGCAAGCAATGATTTATGCTCAACTGCCGCCTCAACCGCTTTTTCCTGCAGCGGTTCGCCATTATACGTACGAAACCCAGGATATCCAAAGTATTTTCCAAGATAGTCCTTCGGCTGCAAGTACATTTTACAGTATCCGCAAATATGGCAAGGCGTATTTCGAAGCGCCCGGATGATCGTATCAACATTTGGGAAATTTGCATGAACCCAGCGTGGTATCAACGAATTCTTTTCGGTAGCCGAAACAAGTGCCAGGCAGTATGCCAATGCAACGGGCGAGCCGGATATGATATTCGATAGCGGAGCATTTTCACAGATCTTGCCGGCGAACCGGGAAAGAATCACGGATTTGGGATCTTTGTCTGCCGAAAATCCAAGATACATAAAGAAACTCGAAAAGTAAGGACTGTCGTGCAGGAGCAGATAATATATCTGCTTCATTTTCTCGTCCAATGCAAAGAATGCATTCACTTCATCATAGAACAATTCCTTTGCCTTTATTGCATCCGACAGCGGATTGTTCATTTCGTCGGTCAAAAGCTTTTCATCTTTTACCAACGCGTGATATGGCCTGTTCGGAAACAACAACGGAGACAAATAAAGAGTATCGATAAGCTTTGTTCCTTGCGGAACGTCAATATACTTAACATCATGGTTAATGATATTGTGACCGCATAAGTACGATGCATCCGCGATAAATGCATAAAACTCATGCGCCGAACCGGTATGGATTATATCCTCATTCCCATTTACGGCACCATAGTCATACACTCTATGATCGTCAACACCTACCTCAGTGTCAATAAAACAGATGTCCCTCATTGCTTCCGCTTTCTACTCCTCCCCCAGCTCCCCGAAGGATTCTGCAATTTTGCGGACCTCTTCTTTTACGTGTAAAAACGCCTGCGCAACAAGGGGATCGAATTGCGTGCCGATGCCTTCCCGAATGATATCGAGGGCCTTTTCAAACGGGAAACCCGGCTTGTAGCTGCGCTTCGACACCAGCGCGTCAAAGACATCCGCCACCGCCATGATCCGCGCGGACAGCGGGATCTGCTCGCCCTTCAGGCCATCCGGATATCCTTTGCCGTCCCATCGCTCATGATGATGCGCCGCTAAGTTCCGCGCTTCTTCCAGATAGCCGGACGTCAGAACGATCGCGATCACTTTCGAAATGATATCGCGCCCGGCAGTGGTATGCGTTTTCATCACCGCAAATTCCTCATCGGTCAGGCGTCCCGGTTTATTCAGGATCGCATCGGGGATATTGATTTTGCCGACATCATGCAGCGGCGCGGAATTGCGCACATCCCGCATAAAAGTCTCGGACAGCCGGTTGGCATATGAGCCTTCCTCTTTCATCTGACGCATAATGATATCCACGTATGCCGCCGTCTTTCTGACATGATGGCCGGTATTCGCATCCCGGCTTTCGACCATCTCCGCAAGGACGAGGATCAATCCGTTCTGCATCTTTTCGATCGTCTCATTCTGATTGGTCAGGCGATCCACATACCGCAGGGAATCCGCCGAGGTCTTCACTAATGTATCGTAAAGATTTTCGATCTCATCCCCGGTCCGGATGTCAAGCTCCCGGATACGGTCAATACTCTCGGCGCGCTCTTCCTCGCTGTTATAGGCAAAAGCACTCGCTGCGATCGCCATCGTATTCACCGGCAGGATGATCCCATACTCCGCCATCCACAGCCCGATCGCGACCACGAGCATAAAGAATCCCAAAAACAAAGAAACGAGCTTGGCAAAAAACTCATATTCTTCCGCGATCAGATCCGGCATTGACATATCGATCGCGGCGTAGCAGACACAGCGCCCGCTTTTGTTATACACCGGCTCATAGGCTGTTAGCAGCCAGCCATAAGTATCGTTCGAAACGATCGGATCAATCGGCTCCCCCTTTAGCAGCTTCGGAAGATATTGCTCAAATGACTCGTCAAACGGCACCACGCTTCCCACCGGCGCCCCTTCAAGCCCCTCGGCATCCAGATCGAACACCACGTGACAGCCGTTTCTGTCAATCTGATATACATATACGAATTCAATGTTCGGGGAACTGCTTTTTATGCTCTTCAGCCGTTCCTCGATTGTCGCGTATCCGGGCGCCTCATCACCCAGACTTAAAAAGGCATCCACGTTTTCCGCCGGGATCAGACTTGCCGCCACCTTGGCGATCCCGACGCCGAATTGTTTGTGATTATTGATCGACTCATCCCGATAGATCGCGAAACTGATCCCCGTCGCCGCGGTCGCAATGGCTATCGCCGCAAGGATCAGCGTGACCAGAAGCTTTACCCGTAAAGAAACCCGGCGGTAACGCCCTTTCCGCGCCTCGATGAGTGCCTCTTCACTGATCGGACGCTGCTGCCAGCCATCGAAGCGGTATTCCTCAATGATCCTTGCCGGCAGAAGGCTCAGCACAAAAAGCAGGATCCCCACGGTGATCGCTTTGTCTCCCAGATCCAGAATTACACTTCCCGTAAGCTCCGCGACGAACCGGCTCCCGAACCCACGCCTGTATAGCCAGGTCACAAGACCCGCGGAAAGCTCGTTGGACTCAACGCCGAACAGCGCCCATGTCAAAAGCCCTCCCAGGAATCCACCCGTCAACGTAAGGCATAATATGAGAGAAATGATCCCACGGATATGATCCAATCGGTGACTTCTGTAGAAATATGCCGTAAGAACGGCGATCATCACGTTGATAGAACCGTAATAAAGCGAAGACGGATTGCTTGCAAGCATAATGAC
>JAFSYD010000055.1 GCA_017443685.1 Lachnospiraceae bacterium
AAAAAAGGCTTTCTCAATAATATCTGCAATTAAATGGGATACTTGATTCAGCGAATCATTATCGCCCACCGATGAACGAATATCTTCTTTGATCACATCGAAAGAAAAACTATTCGACTCATTTAAAAGAAGATCCACGCAGTTATGAATTTTGCTATTTGAAACACCGGGATACTTCTCTTTCAGGATATTCTCTATCCGATGTTCCAATTCTACCAACTTAAGAACCGGTGAATCTTTAACAAGATTCTTATATTCATTTCCTCTTTGAATCACCCATGCTTTTTTTTGATAAAATGCAGCATCCGGAACACAACTAAAATCCATGTATGATTCCACCATCGGATAGTTTATATATAGCTGACCGACATCCGTCACATTATCAAATAACGATAGCAATCGATTGATTTTATATTCGCTGAAATTCGGATCATGACGCTCATAGTCAAACACCAAAAAGATATTCGTATAATCTCTTTTATACTGTGTTGGTTTGTTGTCTGCGTTTCGAGAAAGAACATAGGGCAAATCAATATCTACTTGTTCCAGCGGCTCTGAATACTCCTTGATTAATTGGTCATAAAGCATATAGATATTCGTTCTGTAAATCCAAATATTATCCCTTTTAATATTTATTTCCGGAAAGGCTTTCAATAATGAAAAAAACAATAATTTTTTTTCATGGCTTCCCTCTACAACTAACAATGTTTTTGATCTTTCCCGCTCCGATGTTCTATAGTTATTCAACATCCACAAACTCTCCACTTATATACATTTTTTCGAGATTATGTGCTTCTCGGATATCCCTTGATGTTGCATGTAACAACGTAGTCAATTGTCCGGATACCGAAAGAATAGCAACACAATCCGGTCTGACAAGTCGATTCGTCATCAGGTTCGTATTATGTGATGTAATAACCACCTGTGTCGAAGGATATTCTCGCTTTATGAAAGAAAAAAGCTTTTCAGCCATTTCATAATGGTAAAGCGCATCAAACTCATCTAAATATAAAAACGAGGGCGCTTTCTCCCACATAAAAATATTACGATAGAGCTCAACTGCGGAAATGGTGCCACTGGAAGCCGTTGAATAAAAAGGAACCAACCTATCATGCTTAAAATACATCTCATGAGTTCCATCAGGAAGCTTCCTCACAACCAATTTGCATTTCACCCCCATCTGATTCAAATATGCTTCAAATGTTCTTAACAACTCCTTATCATCATACAGATATCTGCACATCTCAGCATATGAACCTTTTCCAAGCGGGTTACTCTTAGCAACTCCTCGAACCATCTTCATATGAACTACATAATCCGAAAGATCCAATAAATGGGACATATTCGACAAAGCAAGATTTTCTATAATCCAACGTAAAAAAGGAAGCCTGGTCTCCTCTTCATTATTCAGATAGTTGTTCCAAAACCTGTTATAATTTATTGCCCCCTCTTCCAAATAGTTAAGTCCATCAAATCGGGCTGTTTTTCTTTCAAAATCAATGTAAAATACCCTGTTTTTATTATATGACATACTTTCATCCAGTAACTGCCCCGTCGTATCCTTGGTGTATTCATAAATCAACTCATTGCCGCCAAATTCGAACAAATAAAGAAAATGAACATCTGAGTTCACTGAATCCGCATTCAACAAAAATCTTGTTTTCGGTTGAATGGCACTTCCAAGAACGTTCTGTATATCAAGGATTGCTTTTCCAAGATTTGTTTTACCGGTAGAATTTTTCCCATAAATGAGCATTTTTGTTATGATCTCATTTTCCAAACACTCTCCGCAATAGTCATAGTTTCCGATATCCGTAAAATCAATTGTAATTTTCCCCTTAAAAGTTCGGTAATTTCTGATCTCAACTTTTTTTAACATTTACCATTTCCTTTTCTTTTTAAACCAGGATAACCTCCAATATATTGTATCATATCACCTCTTAGCGCGAAAGCACATCATCATAATATCCACAATAATTTTATGATTCAAGGGTCAAAAGCCTGTTCCCACGGCAAGCACCGCATCCCGGTCGAGCCGGCGGACAGCGGTACTTAACTTATCATATGCCGCCTTTTGCGCATCCGACAACGCGTATTCGGACAGCATTGCAAGGATGTCGCCGGCGCCGTCGTAATCAAATGCTTCCACAAGCTCGCGGACGCCCGTGACCGCCGCGGCAAATTCCTCTTCTCCGATGACGTCCGCCCCTTCCCGCAAAACAACATCCGACGACTCACCCTTCCGGCCATTCTCCGGCATACCGCCGCTTCTATTGCCCACGGTCTCCTCCGGCGAGCCACCGGACTCTCCGGGCTTTTCATCCCCTGCCTCAAGTGCTGCGGCAAGAGCCTCCCCGAGTGACCGGTAGTCCTTAAGCAGCTGTCCGGTCTTCGCATTGATCTCTTCCGCATTCTGCGCGTCCCCGCAGCTTTCCAGATATGCCGCCTGTTCCGATAAGTCTTTTGCACCGATGATGCGGGCGGAGCTTTTTAAGGCGTGCACGCGGATTGTATAATTCTTCCAGTCCTCCGCGGCGGCATCCGCTTCAATCATAGCGGGAACCGTCTTTGCACCGAGCACGAAATCACCCACCGTCTCGCGAAGGATCGCCTCCTCCATGCAGTTTGCAAGTGCCTCCTTTACATCAAGGCCGCCGATCCCCGACAATGCCGAAAGGAACGGACTGTCCGCATACCGACCGCTTACGGCTGTCGCGTCAAAGCCGTCCGCCCCGGCCTTCGCGGATGACGCGCCTCCGACACCCCCTCCGGCTCCGGACGAACCGTCATCCTCAGATACCGCGATCACCTTCTCTTTCGGCAGGTAGTTAAGCAGCATCTTCTCCAGCTTCTTCCCGTTCACCGGCTTAGACAGGTAATCGTCAAAGCCTGCCTCCAAAAACCGTTCGCGCGCTCCCGCCACCGCGTCCGCGGTCAGCATAATGACCGGCGTCTTGCGGTTCAGATCGTTGCACAGGCATAAGTTCTGCATCCGTTTCAACGTCTCGATCCCGTCCATTTCCGGCATCCGCTGGTCTAAAAAGATCATGTCGTACCGCTTCTTATCCACGAGCGCAAGCGCTTCCATGCCGCTTTCCGCCGTATCGATGGCAACCTGCGTCTCCCTTAACAGCCCACGGAAAACCGTCAGGTTCATTCGCGTATCGTCCACAACCAGAATGCGGGCGGACGGCGCGTGAAAGGCCTCCCGGTAATTCTCCGCCGTCTCAAGCGATCTCTCGTACATCTCGGTAAAATTCCCGATCGGCTCGGTGCTCCTGACCTCCTGCGCCACGGTAAAATAGAACCGCGAACCGACGCCGTAGGTGCTTTCCACCTTAAGCTCGCTTCCCATCATCGCAAGAATGGACGTTACGATATTCATGCCGAGCCCCGTGCCCTCGATCCCGTGGTTCTTCGCCTCGTCGATCCGTTCATAGGCGTTAAACAGATGCGGAATATCCTCTTCCTTTATTCCGATCCCGGTATCCGTCACCGAAAAGGAAATCCCGACCCGCTCATCATCCTGCCACTCGTTCTTTACATCCAGCGTCACCGTTCCTTCCCTCGTGTACTTGACCGCATTTGTCAGGATGTTTAACACACACTGCTTTAAGCGCGTATCATCCCCGAACAGAAGATGCGGGATGTCCTCTTCGACATTCACCTCCAGCTTCAGCCGCTTTTCATCGGCGCGGACCGCCGTCATATTCACAAGGTCATTTAAGAGCGAAGCAAGGTCATATTCGACCGGCACAAGCTCCATCTTCCCCGCCTCGATCCGCGAGGAGTCCAAAAGATCATTGATCAGCGAAAGCAGCGTCCGCCCGGAGTTCTGGATGTCCAGCGCATACCGCCGGATGTCTTTGTCCTTCGACTCCCTTAAGATCATTTCGTCAAATCCCAAAACCGCGTTGATCGGCGTGCGGATCTCATGGGAGATGCTGGATAAGAACATGGATTTCGCTTTGTTCGCCTCCTTCGCTTCATACAGGGCATCCTGCAGCTCCCCGGAGGTCGCCGAGAGAAAGGTCAAAAGCCTATGTACCAAAGGCACGCTCCGGTTCGTCCGGTACGGGCATGCGCGGCAGAAATCCTGCGCCGCCGTCGAGTCCTCCTGCCTGTCCCCTTCCCGCAGCGCAAGAGCTGCCAGAGTGCTTGCCAGCTCCCCGCCGCCCTCCGCGTCAAAGAGAATCTCCCCGTTCCCGTGCAGCACCAGCATTTCCGGAGCCGCCGCCCGGTACATATCACGTTCGATCGCGACATCCTCTTTCAGCAGGACGCTGCGGTTCATACACGCGGAAGTCAGGAGTGCCTGCGTCTGAAATTCCAGAAACTCCTCCGCCCGGATGCTGCTTTCGGTAAAAATCTCATC
Source organism: Lachnospiraceae bacterium (assembly GCA_017443685.1). Taxonomy (GTDB): domain Bacteria; phylum Bacillota; class Clostridia; order Lachnospirales; family Lachnospiraceae; genus RGIG4930. The sequence goes on from JAFSYD010000055.1 coordinate 4,376, forward strand.
CGGATTGCCATAGGAGAGACGAAGCACGTCCCCCTCGAATACCGGCGAGGAAAAGGCCAGCGCACTCGCATCCCCCTCCACCTTGAAGCCGAGCCTGGCCAGGTAACGGCTGCCCCGCTTGATTGCAAACGGAAATTCACAGACATTTTCCGACACCAGCTGGTCGGGGCGCAGGCCGAGGTATTTCTTGTAAATATAGGAAGCAGGCTGCCCGTCAATCCGCTTTACGACCCGGTCGCCCTCCATCTCGTCGATCCGCATCGGCTTCCCGATCGGTGTCCATCCGAAATTATAGGACGAAAGCGCGTGCAGATCCTCTCCTTTAAAGACCACGTTGACAAAGCCCCGCGGCAGCAGCTGCGGTTTCCCGTCTTTCACGTAGAAGACATAGCCGGTAAGCTGTCTGTTGCTGTCAGGATTGCGCACCCAGAAATCCGCCCCTATGTAGCGGGCCATACGCTGCATCACAGCCGCAGTCGCGCCGAAAAAGGGAATACTGCCGTTTGCCGCCGTCGCCATCGCAAGATAGCTCTCCGTCGCTATCTCGTAACCTGCTGCCAGAAGCAGCACCGCCTTCGCGTCCTTCTCTTCGGAAAGCAGCTGTCCCATATAGCCGCCCGCTACGAACTCGCTCTGTGTGCTGCAGTCAAAGGCGTGCACGCAAAGTGTGCTTTGCTCGAACATCATAAGGTTTATGATAACGTCCGGCAGCCCCCGTTTTGCGCAGCCCATCTCATCGAAGATCTCCTCGAAGGTAAAGGTCTCGTGATTGATGTTCGTCATACCGGCAACAACTGCCTTCGGCATGGCCTTTTGCACTGTCCGGAGCACGCCCTCGATAAACTTCGGATCCCACGCTTCGATATAGACCTGCGCCAGCACGCTTTCGGCGTTCCGATACGCGTCCGACGCTGCCGCTTTTTTCAGATTTTTAACGATCTCGATCGGATTTTTACAATTGAGCTGTTTTTGTGTGATCATCGGTGTTCTCCTTTTACAAAAATGGTGTGCCCCCTCATGCCTTGCGCTTCGTCGTGCCCTTCCTTTGAGTTATCGCCAGTATGGTAAAAAGCAGCGCACCCGCTATCGTCAGAACCTCGCAGAAACGCAGCATTGCGGGCAGCCCTAAGGTATCCTGTATCATCCCGCCGGCCAGGTTGCCGATCGTAGAGCCTAAGCCCGTCGTCATCACCGCGATCATCGTCTGCCCCTGCATCCCGTGCTCGAGCGCAAGCGCCTCATGCACGTAATAGGTGATGGACGCCGTGAAAATGCCGTAGCTTAAGCCCTGTAACGCCATGCCGAAAAACAGAACGCCGGGCGACGGCGCCATACAGATGATAATGTTCCTTGCAACATAAGCGAGCGATGCGAAAAGCAGGATGTGCATCGTCGGTATCCGTCTTTTTAACACGGGAACAAGCGCCATAAACGGCAGCTCCGACGCGGCCATACAGAACACCCCGATGCCGTACATCGACGTGGTACCGCCGAGGCTTTCCACAATATTGATAAGGTAAGTACCGAGAGACGTTGCCGCCGCGAAGCTTAAGGTAAAAGCAAACAGCGTTATCATGTAGACCTTATAGTGCTTTACAAACGCCGGCATCGAAAGCTGCTCCTGCCCCGCGCCGGTCGCCTTCGCTTCCGCGTCGGGCATCGAGAATAATGTCAAAAACAAAAGCACGGTCGAACCGGCGTGCATAAACGCGAGCACCGTCGGATCAATGCGCTCGATCAGTAGTCCCAATACCACCGCCGTCGTCGCATAGGAAACCGAACCCAGGCCCCGTGCCAGACCGAAGTTAACACTTAATCCGTCAGTCAGATAATTCATACAGATCGTAGTAAGAAGCGGCACGTTGACCCCCATCAGATTGCCGAGCGCGATAAACAACAGCATCAGCACCGCCTGAGGAAACGGCAGCCAGATCATCGCCGCCCAGAGTGCGATCATCAAAGAATAGCTTATGACGATCATTTTTTTGATCGTAAGCCCCTTTGTTTTCCCCACGAGGCCGGTAAAAAACGGCGTCGTAACGATCGTCATTGCGCAGTTGATCCCGCTCGTTAAGCCGATCATCGTGTTCGACATCCCCCGGTAGCGTAAGAACACCGCGATATATCCGTACACGCAGCAATACGACAGCCAGAAAAAGATGTGCAATAGACTGTACTTCAGCTGTAAATGTTTTGGCATCAGTTAAACCCCATAAATTTTTGCGCGATATGATAAAAATGAACCGACATCTTCCGCCCTGCCTTACCGGGCAGGTTCATTGCCGCGCCTAAGATGCCATACCGCAGATGATGCCAGGTGCGTTTGTCCTTTTTCTTGATATAGGCCCACAGATCCTTTACCTTCTGCAGATTCTCGGGATCCTCGGAGACATAGCCGATCGTCGTCGAGATCACCGTGATCATTTCCAGATACGCGAACATATACTCCCTTAAGTGGCGCTCCTCGATCTCCCAGAGGTCGAAGGCATCCACCATCAGATAGTTCACGCGAAGCTGCTGGTCGATACGTTTTACCATAGTCTGTTCCGCGACCGACTGCCCTTCCCTGCCGATGTAATAGCGGTAGAAGTCCACGTTCAGGTAGTAGATCTTTTTCACGTGAGGAAGCGGCACGTAGACGAAGAGGTTGTCCACATAAAAGGTATGCTTCGGCAGCTTTAAGCCCGAAGCGCGGAGCATTTCGGTCCGGTAGGTAACGGAGTGCATCAGGATTGAGAACCCCTTGATGTTGCGCTTCATATCCTCCCATCCGATCACCTTGTCCGTGGGAAAAAGCGGCGTGTAAAACATCGTCCGCTGGTGATTCTCCGACACCTTCTCATAGACGTAATTCGTCAGGAGCATATCAATCTGCTCCCCCTCGGAAAGGAGACGCTTCAAGGTCGCGATCACTTCCATGTAGGCGTCATGATCCACCCAGTCATCCGAATCAACCACCTTAAAGTACTGCCCCACTGCCTCGCGAAGCCCGGTATTGACCGCCTCGCCGTGTCCGCCGTTTTCCTGGTGCACCGCCCGGATGATACCGGGATGCTCCTTTTCGAGCCGGTCCGCGATCGCGGCCGTCTCATCGGTCGAACCGTCGTCCACCAGAATGATCTCCACGTCTTCGCCGCCGGGGAGAAGAGAATTCACGCATTTTTCCATGTAGTCCTGCGAATTGTAGCAGGGGATTGCAAAAGAAATCAGTTTCATAAAAATCAAGCCTTTCTGTTATATTATGATGTGAGGGGCAAAAGGAGCTTCACATTATTTTGTTCCCGTCGGCGGATCATTTGTTCACCTGCGCGGTAAAAAAGATACGCTCGGTGTCATTTTGCACCGCCCCGCCGGTCTGTGCATCCGTCACGGAAAGAACGCCAAATCCGTTCTTTTCCAAAAGAGCCGTTATCTCCTCCGCCTCGTACGCCCGCTGGGTGTGCGTCTCGGCATAACGGGCGTAGCGTCCGTCCTCCTGCCGCAAAAACAACGTCAGATCATACTCGTTGATTGCCGTATCAACATCAAAGGAATTCTCCCATATATAGCTCCCGCGGTCCGCGTTTTCCGCGAAAACACGATCCGCGAGCAGCTCTTCGTAGACATACCGTGTCTTGATATCGAACATCAAAAGCCCGCCCGGATCGAGGTAATTTGCCGCCAGTGCAAACGTCCGGTCGATCGCGGCGTCGGTTAAAAGATAATTCAACGAGTCGCAGACGCAGACGATCGCAGCTACCGTACCGTATAATTCGAAGGAGCGCATATCCTGACAAAGGTAAAGGATTCCCTCATCCGACGCCCTCCCGGCAACCGCCAGCATCTCCGGCGACGCATCCACACCGATCATATCATATCCCGCACGTGCAAGCCTTCTTGTCATCTGTCCGGTTCCGCAGGCAAGGTCAAGTACCAAAGCCCCCTCGGCCACCCCATGTGTGCGCAGGGTATCGGTAATACTCAAAGCCCATGCGTCGTACGGCACATCCTCCATAAATGTATCATATACTTCGGCAAATTCTTCGTACATCGCTCTTTCCTTCACTGGGACCGTTCTTAAGATCCCTTTTTCATCCAGTGGTAGATGTCCTTATAGACCTGCATGCGGTCGGTCTCGTTTAAGATCTCATGCCGGTCATTCTTATACAGCCGAAGCGCCACGTGTTCCACGCCCACGCGCTTATACATTTTTGCCGCTTCCCTGACACCCTTGCCATAATTGCCGACCGGATCATCCGCACCCGAAATAAAAAAGATGGGCAGGGATTTCCTTACCTTTTCGACATTTTGCTTTTGCATATCGTATTCCGCGGCATCCAGCATCGCCATATAGGCGTTCAGGGAAAACAAAAACGCGCATTTTTCATCACTTTGATATCCCGTCACCACGTCCGCTTCCTTGGTCAGCCAGTTGTTCGCCGGGTCATTGCCGGTATGATCGAACCTGCTGCCCGCGATCTGCGAGATCATCATACGCTCCACGCTTTCGCTCCGGTAATCCCATCCGTGGATCAGCGCAAGGGTACGAAGAATACTTTTGCCTGCCGCGACCAAAGGCGGGGCTGCCTGCCCCGTTCCCATGACGATCGCACCGGTCAGTCCGGAAAGCTCGCCGGCCTTTGCCGAAAGCATCCACCGCAACAGATACGAGCCCATCGAATGCCCGAGGAAAAAGCAAGGGATATTCGGATAGAGTTCCTTCATATAACGGTAATCGCTAAACATGTCTTCCATCATCACATGACCGGCATGTTCGGTATGCATGATGCCGCGCTCATCCGAAGATGCAACGGATCCTCCGTGTCCGATATGATCGTGCCCCATCAGGGCCACACCTTTTTCACAGAAAAATGCTGCCAAAGGTGCATACCGCTCAATATATTCCTTCATCCCGTGCGCCACCATCACGACCGCCTTTGGCTCCCCTTCGGGCAGGTAATGCATCCCGTGGATCCGCGTTGACGCGTCGTCTTTGGACGGGAACGAATAGGTCTTGATCTGCATCCTCTATTCCTCCGTGATCATCCGTTGTATTTCCTGCACGACAGCTTCGATCTCCTCGCGACTTGCGGCTTCCTGTTCGTTGATCGCGGTAAACGCGTTCGTTTCCGCCTCGATCCCGCGGCTTGCCTCCCCCGCATCACGGAGTCTGCCCTGCATGCCTTCCACCGTATCCGTCATCCGCTGCACAACATTCCTCGGACGGGAGGCTGTCATCCTGTCGATCTCCTTTTGCCCTTCATAAAGCGCCGCCACCGCGTCGCGGTTTTTGAACAGCTGATCGGTCAGGTTCGCAAGCTGCCCAAAGGTATCCTCATACGCCTGCTGCTCGGTTTCGATGGCTTTTACCATCTCGCCCAGTTCAGAGGACGCTTCCGTAACGTGAATGCGGACCTTATCACAGACCGCGGCAAACTCCCCCGCATCCTCACCGAACCGCGCGGACAGCATGGCTGCCTGCAATGTCACGCCCGATATGCCGCCGAGCGCCTTCTGCGCCGCCTTCGTCCGCTCGAAAAGATCATCGACACAGGCCTTATGGGCGGCAAGGAGCTCTTTTAACGTATCCGCCATCCCGATGTAAAACCGGCTCTCCTCAAACAGGCCTTTGAGCAGCTTTCTGCGGTTCTTTTCCGCGTCATCCTCCGCCGGCAGGCTCTGCCCGAGAATCTGAAGCTCCTGCGAAAGCGCCGCTATATCTTTGGCAAAAGCCGCATCCTGCTCATCGCGTTCTTTTACGCAGCGTTCGACGCGTTCGTAGGTTGCCTGCCAGTTCTTCTCCAGAACGACAAGCGTCTCCACCTGCGAATCGATCACCTCGGAGAGCTCCGCGATCTTTTCCTTTGTAATGCGGTTGCGGTAATCGTCCATAATCTCTTTTTCATGATCCTTTTCGCGGATGCCGAAACGGCTTAGGATCTTCTCCCAAAAAGATTTTTCTTCGCTCATCTGTAATCCTCGATTCTCGCCTGAATGGTCTTTCGTCCCCTGAATTCGTTGATCCGCGGATAATAGGTAAAGGTCAGACGCACCGCGCTCTTTTTCGCGCCAAGCAGCGCCGCCACTTCTTTTTCTCCGAACTTGCGTTCCAGATACTCCGTCATCTCATCCGCATTGCCGAACCACAGCGCTTCGACGTCGCTTCCGTCCGCCATACGGAATAAGAATTTCAAAAACTTCCTCTCGGACCGTCCGATGTAGCTCATCTGGTAAGGGATCAGATCCTTATCCGCAAAAAGCGGCTGCTCATTGCCTTCTCCGAACGGCTCCAGGCGCGAAAGCTCGCTGATCCGCTCCTCGGTCATATAGGAAAGCGGTGCGGCCGCATCGATCATCACGGTATCCGTCAGATCCTTTTCGGTAAGATGCGCGTTCGCGTTCAGGCGCATCCTAAGCTCCTCTACCTTCTCTTTTTTCAGGGAAAGGCCGGCAGCCATCGGATGTCCCCCGTAATGATCCAGAATATCCTCCACCTCGTGAAGCTTATCCGCCATGGGATATCCGGGAATGCTGCGACCGCTGCCTTTTACCATATGTTCGCCGTCGCAGAGAACGAAGACCGGCCGGTAATATTTTTCCCGCAAACGCCCCGCAACGATCCCGGCAAGGGACTCGTGCAGCTCGGGGATGTATACGATAAGCACCGCATCCGGTTCCCCTGCCGCCTCGACGGCTTCCATCGCTTTGTCCGATGCCGCTTCCGTCATCGACTTGCGGCGTTCGTTAAGGTCGATCATCCCGCGGGCCCGCTCGATCGCTTTGGCCGCACTGCTCTCCTCGAGAAGCTCGACCGCGCGGATCGCCGAATCCAGACGCCCGCAGGCGTTAAAGCACGGACCCAGAATAAAACCGATATCCATCGCGTTCAGCTGCGCCTCGCTTCTGCCGCAGCCGTCCAAAAGCGCGTTCAGCCCGATATTATCCGTATGGCTAAGCTGCGAAAGTCCCAAAGCAACGATTACGCGATTCTCACCCACAAGCGGCATAATGTCGCAAACAGTCGCAAACGCGGCAAACGGCAGGAAGGCGTCATATTCCGCCCCGGGAATGCCCATCAGCTCATACAGGACCCCGATCAGCTTCCAGGCCACAACCGCACCGCAGATATCGGCAAACGGATAGGTATCCCCCGGCTGATGCGGATTGACCACCGCGTCCGCTTCGGGTAAAAGATATCTTTTTTCTTCGCCATCGTTTTCAAAATCGAACGCGTGATGATCCGTCACGATCACCTGCATACCGGCTTCTTTTAACATCGCGATCTCGCGGAAGGCTTTGATCCCGTTATCACAGGTGATCACAAGCTCCGTGCCGTCCGCGATCGCCTTTTCACAGAGGCGGGCGTTCAGGCCGTAGCCGTCCGTGATCCTGTGCGGGATGTCGTAATCCACGATCCCGCCGCAGCGCACGAGCGCCGTCTTTAATATGTAGGTAGAAAAAACGCCGTCCACATCGTAGTCGCCGATCACGCGGATCTTCTTCCCTTCGTCGATCGCCTTTTTCAAAAGCGCAGCCGCTTCCTTTGCGCCCTTCAAAAGCGCTCCATCGTGCAGCCTGCCACGAGAGGGTGATAAAAATGCTCCCATTTCCTCTTCGGGGATGCCGCGGTTGACCATGCAGCGTGCGGTTAAGGGATCGATGCCAAACTGTTCGGCAAGGCGGTTAAAATCACCTTTTTTGTTGTAGACCATCCACTGCTTCATATGTCGTTTTCCTGCTTTAATTCATCGAGCATCTTATAAAGGATCTCGTATGCGAGCTTCGTTTCTTCCTCGGAGAGCTTTAAGCACCTGCCCATTTCGGAGGGGATCTTTTTCGCCTCCTCGCGCAGTGCCTCGCCCTCTTTGGTGATCGTAACCAAAAGGTTCCGCTCATCCTCCTCGGAGCGATGGCGCGTAATGTAGCCCTTCGCCTCCAGCTTTTTCAAAAGGGGTGTCAGCGTCCCGGAGTCCAGGTATAATCGTTTGCCGATCTCCTTGACGTTAATGCGCTTCTCTTCCCAGAGTACCATCATCGTGATATACTGCGTGTACGTCAGATCCAGCCGGTCCAAAAAGGGCTTGTATCTGCGTGTCACCTCTTTCGCGCAGGCGTACAGTGGGAAACAGAGTTGGTTTTCCAGTTTCAGACAATCGTAATTCTTCGACATCAGAGCCGCTCCCAGGTATGATTCGATCTGCCGCCGATGGCGGGCGCCGTTATGCAACACGATTTAATTTTACGCAATTCATAAGGGAATGTCAATCGCAAATAAGAGAGGCGCAGTTCTTATGGAGTTGTTTTTGAACTGATTTTGTATCGGCGTTCCCTTAATAATGAAAGGGGCGCCGCGTTTGCGACACCCCTTCTTGTTCCCTTTGAATGGGCATTCCTTTTCCTTAGTGTACCTTCTGAAGGCTGCCGGCACTCTTCCCGTACGCTGCCTTGTGCATAGACATCATCAGTCTGCCGTACTTCGCCGGCTCATTGCACGCAAGCCATACAAGATATTCCTTCACATCATTCCATGAAAGCGAGGACATTCCGTCCGCTTCCCGCTCCTCCGAAAGCATCACGCCGTCAAAATTGAAATGCGCCCAGTCATGAGACCACTTTCTTCCTTTCAACTTCATCATACCCCTTTCCCGTATTGCGTCTATGTCCTGCTTCCTTCCGGCTCCGCTCTTCGCCGCCGTTACGAAAATCGGCTGCCCGCCGTTCATAGACTAACCATACAGAAGCTTGTTTTCTCCTTATATGCGTATCATACCAAATTTTTTCCAAAAACACAAGATATAGTTGGTTTATCTTATCTTCAACCATATATAGGAAGTTTATCAGACGGGGGATGTTCTCTCAACCATAAAACGGTTCGCATTTACGATCTGATCAAGGGGTATTATACTGTTCGCTTCGCAAATGATAATCTTTCAAAAATTTTTCT
>JAFSYD010000056.1 GCA_017443685.1 Lachnospiraceae bacterium
TTGCATCCCTTTGCCTTGAAAGTTTGTCCCACTACCCCCGTACCGGCAAAAAGATCAGCAAAAACGTAGGACGCCCTGTCTTTATATCCCGTCACGCCCTCTATTGTTTCCAGCAAAAAATCCAGCAACGAATATTTTGATCCAATGTAATTCATATTATATCCTCTCAATCATTTTTACCATTATCATCGGGTAAGAATACCATTATGTCATTTGGAGTACAATCCAAAGCAGTACAAATGCTCTCTACCTTATCCAAAGCAATATATTGACCAGTTTTTATTTTAGAGATAATGTTCGCAGATATTTCCGCTCTTCGCATCAATTCAGAATTTGACATATCGCGTTCTATCAATAAATGTTGTAGCGGTTTATAACTAACTGACATAAGTAATCCTCCAACAAAACTCAACTTCCATATGTCACTAAGACAAGGTATCACATTTCCGTGAAAAGGTCAACATATATACCATATTTTTCATTGATCTATGGTAAGCACTGCACTCGATGTTGTTCACTATATTTCTATATTTCAATTTATGCCAATTTATCGCAATGTTTTTTTCCTCGGGCAGCCGCAGCCGGCTCTGTTCCCCGGGGCTACGGATCTATCGATTCGGCAATTCAGTCAATCAGCATGAAAACGAAGATCACAGTTGATTTCTCTGTCGTGATAAGTTACACTTTTGGTTGCAATGATTTGATGACGCGTAAAAAAGAAGAAGCCGTCCCCGAGCCTCAGACTGTACAAGATACCTCCTTCGCCTGAGAATCCGTACTGTTATTATTGGGTGCACTAGTCACTGCTCTATATGCCACAGTCTGCTTTCTTCGACGGCAAATCCGGTATTGGAGAGACGTTTCCATTCGTCCTCCTCTACCTCAATGTACCACGCATCCTCATCCTCGTCGTACTCCATCCAGCCATAATCCCCGTATTCCGACGAAATCCCCTCATACCAATACTGGAACTGCGGCGGATCGATATAATCATTCAGATAAACATAGCAGTCGCTCTCCTTATCGTAATAGTTCCCGTCCGAGTCAAGAACCAGCCGCTTGTAATTCCCCTCTTCATAGGAATCCCGGTACTCCTCCTGCGTGGTCAGCGTATACGATGTTCCATTGCCTTCCAGATACATCGTATCTTCGAGCTCATATTCGCTTACGTAAGCCGAACTATCCGAGGCATCATATGTCGAATCCTCATCAAGATCCCAGCCCAAGATCGCACCAAGAATGCCGATCGGCACGGCAAGCAGGCAGGGCGCCACGAGGATTCCCACACAGACGAGCAGCGCGATCAGGCAGCCCTTGTTTTTGACACCACCTTCTCCTGCTGCCCTGTTTTTAACAACATCCCATTCGCCGCTGTCTCCCTCCATCTCATCTACCTGTGATATCACGGTCATCGTTCCGCCGCAGTGGGTACAGGGCTTTTCCCGCTCCGCCCACGGACGCGAGTCCTCCGATCGGCAAAAATCACACCGGCAGACCGCCGTCGCGCTGTCAAGCACCTGCCCGTGCCTGGAAAAGACAACATCCTCATAATAGTTGCCGTTCTCGTCATAATATCCCGCCTTGTATTCCCTGCCCGTACCCGAATCCACCCACGGATGCAAATAATGTACATAATCGTGATCTTTGCAGCGGTAAATCCGCGGATTCGCGCCGACATAGCCCTTCGGCTGGTTCTGCCTCGCCTTATATATGAGAGGCGCCATCGCGGCCGCGGCCGCCGTATATCGGCCCCTGTTTCCTCCCGAAGAATAGGACGATCTGCTCGAATGCGAGCCTGAACTGTGATGACTGCGCGAGCTTGACGAAGAGCTGCCCGACCGGCCGGACGAGCTGCTGTGGGAGTGACTCGATGAATGTGAACTATGGCTGCTTGATGAATGTTTACCCGGCATATCTTTACTCCTTGTATTTTACAATTAAATCATCTCATCCCGACTGTCATCTCGATAAAAATGCCCGCCCGGCATCCCTTTATACCGAGCGCACTCCCTTCCGGAACACTGATCCCCGACACGCCTGACACCCACTCGCCCGGGCCGCCGGATCCCGCCACACCGGGCACTCCCGCTTCCGGATCACCGACCCCCGTCATACTGCGCAGATAACCGGACGCATATAATACAAAAAGCACCGTCCGGTACAATAGCCGGACGTGATGCCCCCGGACGATCGGCGTCATTTTTTCAAAACGTTTCCTCATCCAATCTACCAAATCTTCAGATCAATCGCTCCACGATAAAAACCACCGCGCAAGCGACGATCGCGACGGTCACCATACTCTTTTCCTTCCACGCCAAAACGAGCGCCACGGCAAAGCCACAGGCGGCCGCCGCCACGGAATCCGTCGCGTACAGGATCGCCGGGAAGGTCATCGACGCCAGCGCCGCATACGGCACATAATATAAAAAGCGCTTAACGAAACGCGATTTGATCTCTTTTTTAAACAGCACCAACGGCAGCACTCGGATCAGATACGTCACCACCGCCATCACCGCGATATAAATGTACAACTTCACGCCCATAATCTAACCTCCTGCCCGCAATCCGAAAATGTCATCCACCGGCAACCGGTAAGCCCCCTCTACTTTCCGCTGTCCCCGCACAGTGCCGCCGCACCCGCGGATATGGCAACCGTTACGATAATGATCGCAAATCCGCTCGAAATAAACGAAAGGGCAGGCACATAATACAACAGCGCCGACAAGAAAAACGCTGCCGCCACAACAGCCGCAACATCCCTTTCATGCTTTGCCGGCGGAATGATGATCGCCAGGAACATCCCATAGATCGCAAGGCCGAGTGCCGAAAGCACGGCGTGCGGCAGGATCGCTCCCGAGACGCCGCCGAAGAATGTCCCCAGGACCCATCCCGGGATCGCCACGCTCATCGCGCCGTACATATAAAAGACCGACGGCGTATCCTTTTTGCTCGCCGTGATCCCGAAGATCTCATCCGTCACGCCAAACGCCGCAAGGTAGCGGCAGGCAAAGGATTCGCTGCGGTCCAGCTTCTGCGACAGGGAAAAGGACATCAGCGCATACCGCAGATTGATCACAAACTGCGTCAGCGCCATTTCCAGATATGTGCCGCCGGCAAATATGATCTGCAAGCCCGCAAACTGCCCGGCGGACGTAACATTTACAAGAGATATCAGCGATGCTTCCAGCGCCGAAAGCCCGCCCGTCACCGCCATCATCCCGAACGCAAACGAGACCGCAAAATAACCGAGCGCAATCGGTATTCCATCCCTTGCGCCCTGTCTGTATTGTTTTATTTTTTCCATAAGAAAAGTTGTCCCTTTCTTTTCACCTTCACTTACGTCCCGGCATTCCCGCGATCGGCAGAAACGTCGTACCGGGCATGACAAACGAGCCCCAGCCGACCGCGCTTCCGAATGCAAGCGCCCATACCGTAAGCGGTGACAGATATTTATGAGATGATATATTACGTCCTTCTGTTTTCCAAATCGATTACCCCCACGTTTTATCATACTCTATTTAGGGGATATTATCCACAAAAAGAATTGTTAAAATATGCCAAAATAACGCAAGGCGGCATCCGTAACGTACGATGCCGCCCCAAAGGCTCCTTATATATGTACAGCAGGCCGCCGTCCCGTCCCACTCATCCTTACAAAATGACCGCGGCGGAACACCGGCTTACTATCATATCACATTGATCGTCAGACGGTTGAAAAAACATGGCTCGAGCTTGGAGATCGCCCGTCTCGCACGGGAATACTCGTTACGGTTGATCGAGATCTCGCACATCTCCATGTTCCCTTGGTGCTGCTCCCTCTGAAAAAGCGGAATGCGGTTCCACCGTTTGGAAAACGGAATGTTCTCCTGTGTCAAAATGTAAGCAGCATGCTTGCTCGCCCGAAAATTCGTCGTCGAACATAAAAGCACATCTTTTGCACTGCATGAGCGCATATCCATCTTAATCCCTTCTTTCTTAAACAAACCAAACATACTCACCCTCTTTTGCCCCCATAAAAGAAAAACACGATATAATGTTATCTTATATGATAACTTTTGTCAACAAAAAAACGGGCAAATCACAATTTCTTGTGGTTCACCCGTCTGTTTTCATCCATATGATGTATTGACCGGCCAAGCCATCATCGCTGCCCGGCGCGATCAGCAAATGCGTCAGACCCCCTCGTCCGCCCGTGTGATCGCCGTGCCGTCCGCCGGTATACCGCTCACAGCAGCCCTGCAACGAAGCTTTCGACCTCTTTCATATCTGCCGTCGGCTCGAACCGCGCGACCACGTTGCCGTCGCGGTCAATGACAAATTTCGTAAAGTTCCATTTAATTTCCGGGTTGTTCTTGTAATCCTTGTCGATCTTCTTAAGCATCACGCTCATCGCCATCGCCTTCGCGCCTTTTCCGAAGCCTTCAAAGCCTTTTTGACTCTTCAAGTACCCATACACCGGAAGCGCGTTCTCGCCGTTAATCTCGGACTTCTTCATCTGTTCGAACTGTGTGTGATATTTTAACGTACAGAACTCGTGGATCTCCTCATCGCTCTCCGGCGCCTGGCCCGCGAACTGGTTGCATGGGATATCGATGATCTCCAGCCCCTTATCATGGTACTTCTCATACATCTGCTCCAACGCCTCATACTGCGGGGTAAAGCCGCAGCCGGTAGCGGTGTTGACGATGATCATCACCTTCCCCTTATTATCGGAAAGCGCAAGCTCGCTCCCGTCACGCTTCGATACACTGTAATCATAAATGCTCGGCATAATAGATCTCCTTTCTGTTTGACTTTCTTCCTTTTTTGTCCTGTTTTGCCCGCCCATCAAGTTGTATGCAATTATATTTTATAAAATACTTTTTGTCAACTCTTTTTTCATCCGCCGCCCCGGCTTTTTTCTTCCCCGTACGCACCGTCGCAGCAGGTGTTCGCCCGTATCCGTCAATTCTCACTCCGGCTGCCGTTCTTTAACACGTCCTGAATGATGTTCGCCGTCACTTCCGCCGCGCGGATCGCATGGATACGTGCCATCGCCTCTTCGAAGATCCTCTGCCGGCGCTCCCTTTCATATCGCTCCCCGGCTTCCTTTTTCCGCTGTTCCTCCCGCTGCTTTAAGCGCTGCTCCTGCTTGCGGTGCTCTTCCTTAAAGGCCCGCCTTGTCGCCGCCATGGATAAGGACTCCCGGCTGCCGATGATCCGTGCCCCGCCGTCCGCCACAGAGCCGCCGTAATATACATTTCCGCTCATCTGCGGGCCGTATGTATTTGCCGAAGCGCCATATGCGTTCGCCGGTCCGGCGTGATCTGCCTGCGCACCGTAGTACTCTTCGAGCGGACGCGCCACCGCGACGTTCCCGTGATACTCGATCGTCTCCTCCGGCAGCGCCATCAGATATTCATAGGCACTTTGGATGCACACGTAATAATCCTTCGCGTTCGGATCATTGTTCGCATCCGGATGATACATGGATGCCAGCCGATGGAAGGTTTTTCGTATCTCTTCTTTTGTCACTATACCGGACAGCCCCAGCACCGCAAGGGCTTCCGCACGGCTTTGATGATTCATTATCTCACCCGTATGCCTTTTTGTATTATAATGGCACAGCAGCTTTTCAGATATCGCCTGCCAACTGTGCGTATAAATGCAGTGAACCACAGGCGATGATCTTCTCCCCGGTCTTGATCGCCCGCCGCTTCGCCGCCAAAAGCGCGTCCCGCGCCGAACGGAATGCTGCCGGGCTTGCTCCTTTGTCCGTCGCTTCCGCCTCCGACCGCTCCACCGCCTGGCCGCTTCCTCCGTCCGTCGGCTCCGGCACCAACCCTAACAGGCCATCCGCCACTTCCGTTCGCTGCCCCCGGTAATACGCCCCGATCGCTTCAGCTCCGAGATTCCTCTCGTGCATAATGTCCGCCGGATATACGCAGGCCGCAAGCGGAACGAAGCTTGCCAGAAGCGCTTCATAATCGGGCCGTCTGAAGCAGGCGATCACGAACAGAAACTTCTCATCCGAAAACCACTTCGAAAGCGTATCCGCAAGCGCCCTCGCCCCCTGCGGATTATGCGCCCCGTCGAACAGTAAAAACGGCTGTTCACTTAACAATTCCAGCCGTCCCGGCGTCTTAACCGTCCGGATGGCCTCCCTCACTGCTGCCTGCCATTTTTCTTCGGACGCGATCAGCTCGTTTGTCACTGCCGCCGCCGTACAGACATTTTCATAAAGATAGCTTTGCTTTAAGTACGCATCTTCCACGCGACGGCAGATGTCTTCCCCTGCCGGGATCACCGGCACCGAAAGCTCGCCTGCCCGCTGCCGGATCACCGCTTCCGCCGCGTCCGCCATCTTCCCTGTGACGACCTTCGTTCCCGCCTTGATGATCCCGGCCTTTTCCGCCGCGATCGCCTCGATCGTACTTCCCAGGATCGCCGTATGGTCAAGGCCGATCTTCGGAATTGCCGTCACTTCGGGGACTGCTTCGATGGCAGCTGTCGAATCCAGCCGTCCGCCGAGTCCGGTCTCAAGGATCGCGAAATCGCAGCCCCTTTCCTTAAAAAAAAGGAGCGCCGCAACAAACAGGACATCCGACATCGTCGGCCTGTCACCCGTCTGTGCGGACAGCACCCGCTTTGTGATCCGTACAAAATCCGCTTCACCGATCATCTGTCCGTCCACGGCGATCCGCTCGCGGACATCCACCAGATGCGGTGAAGTATAAACACCGACACGGTAGCCTGCCGCCTTAAGGATACCGGCCGAATAAGCCGCCGTCGTCCCTTTGCCGTTCGTCCCGGCGATATGCACGATCCGCATACCGCTCTCGGGGTGACCGAATACGTCCAGTAATTCTTTGGAGAGCTCCACGCCGGGGCGTGCTCCGTAAAGAGGCAAAGACAGGATTCTTTCTATCGTAGGTTCTATTGTTCTCTCCACTTCCAACCTTATACTACCATGATCAGTCCGCCGTCACACGCATAGGTCGTGTTTAAGGCCCTTGTATCCATTATAAGGATATCCTTGAACTTCGCGCGCTTCTCAATCTCTTCCTTCAGTTTCAGCGCACGGTCAAGGCAGTTGCAGTGGGATATGCCAAGCACCTTTTCGCTGCAGTTCTTCGTCGCCGCCAGCATCAGATCCACCATCTTCGTGATCGCGTTCTTCATGCCGCGTACCTGCGCAAGCTGCTGGATATTGCCCTCGGACGTTGATCCCATGACCGGCTTTATCCGCAAGGTATGCGCGATCCGCTCCTTTAAGAGACCGAGCCGCCCCGCCTTCCGCAGCACCTCCAGCGTCTCCAGAACGAAAAATGTATGCTGCTCGGCGATGTAATTCTCCACCGCTTTTACGATCTCATCAAAGGCCATTCCCGCCTTTTCGCACGCGGCGATCTTCATTGCGATCAGCGTCTCACCGACAGCCGTCGTCTTCCCGTCGAACACGTGAATGTTCTTTTTCGATTCCTTATGCTCCTCCTCGTACATTTCCTTGGCTACAACCGCACTGTTGTAGGAGCCGGAAAGCGCACCGGAGATCGTTATGAGATAGACATTTTCCTCGACACTGTCGATCTGCTCCAAGTACATCCCCGGAGCAGGGCACGCCGACTTCGGCGCCGTCGGGCTTTCTTTTACCCGCCGCAGGAAATCCGCCTGATCGAAGGTATCGTCATCAATAACCGTATACCCGTTAACATCCAGCGTCATCGGCACATTTACAAAATGCTCGTCCGCTTTCATTTCCTCCGTCAGCTCTCCGCTCGAATCCAAAATAATCTTGTACATTTCTCTTACCTCCCCGGCAAAAAAACTTTCTCGATATATCCGCTCAGATACCGTAATCGGCTGCCCGCCGATCACCATTCGATCGTTAAAACGTTCGTTTCCTCACTCTCCAGGTATGTGACGCTGCGGATCCCGCTGCAATAATCCGCAATATGACCGTCCGTGATAAAATACTGCTTCATCTGCATATACAGCGCCGGATCCGCCATTTTGACCGTCGACGAGTCCGCGCCGCCGTAATACCCTTCCGCAAAGATCTGTCCGATCGCATTCACATCAACCGTGTCAAAATACAGGCCTTCATGCCGATAATAATTATTCGCCGTCGCCGTGCATTCCGGGATCTCGAAGGTTGAAAGCACCGTATGGTTGCCAAGAAGCTCCTCGGAGGTCACATTCAGATACGCGTAATTCACGTGCTTAACGGAATTCGTCGCCGCATCGGTATAGCGGCTGTTGCCCCAGGTCGTGTCGATAAAATAGTACTCCCCATCCAGCACCACCAGATTCCACGCGTGCGCCTCGTTGTTCGCCCGCCCCGAAATGATCGTCGAAGGAATCCCCAGCTGTGAAAGCAGTACGCTCGTCGCATCCGCGTATCCCTGACAAACCGTAGCATTCCCTAAAAATACGCTTAAAATGTTCTGATTGTTCGGGCTTTGCGTGTCATAATCCACGCGGTCGATCAACGTCTCAAAAACAAATTTCGCCTTTTCATAGTCGCCCGCGCCCTCCGGCAGCTGTGAAAGCCACGCCTCCACGGTCGCATCCACCTGCGACTGGTAGTCGTCACGCTCCTCTTTTGTCATCGTGTATTTCGGTGAAAACGTGATCCCGACCACATTATCACCGCGGTAATACGTCTTGTAGGAATATCCGTCCGCCCAAAACAGCCCGCCGTAATCCGCGAAGATCGCCTCAAACGCCTGCTCGATCATATCAGGATCCGTAGTCGAAAGTGTGGCACTTTCCTCGAACCGCAGGATGCAGTCAAGCATCTGATCGTAACAGATCTGCGCGTCAACACCTAACTGACAGTAGACGAATTTGTCCGTCGATACACTGTCAATCTCCTTCGGATCCGGCAGCTTCACGGAATCCACCGTATCCCCGACGATCTGTGTCGCATTCTCATAGGTATCGCTGACCATCTGCTTCACATCATTCACATCCGAGCAGGCACTGAGCCAAACCGCCGCCGAACAGAGCGCCGCGATATATAATTTTCTTAAA
>JAFSYD010000057.1 GCA_017443685.1 Lachnospiraceae bacterium
AGGAGGTGATGAATGCGTCCTTGGCCGGACAGCAGGAGAAGTTGGACGAATCTTTTGCTAAGCAGCAGGAACGCTTGGATGCTTCCTTTGCCGAGCAGCAGAAGCGGATGGAGGAGTCACTGTCCGTTCTGTCGGGCCTGACCAATATGGAGTTTGATACGGAAAAGATGGAAGCCATCCTTTCCGAGCAGCACAAGGCGCTTACCGCATCCCTGGGCGGACAGGAGGATAAGCTTTCCGCGGGCTTCGGTGATGTACGGCGTGACATTAACGATCTGCAGAACAATCTTTCCGAAAAGGTGCATGCGGAGAGCGTGAAGGTCTACCGCAATATGCAGGATTATCTGAAGGAGCAGGATCATCATGACGCGGACGAGGCGCTTTTGGCAAAGAAGTATAAAACGTTGAAGATATTCGGTATTTTCAATGTATTGCTTACGATCATTAACATTGCGATCTGCGCGTTCTTCTTATTGCTGATTCTGTAAGGGGGATATGTTATGGGGGATAACAAAGTAAAACAGGTCTGGGTGATCGGACACAAGAATCCGGATACGGACGCGATCTGTGCAGCGATCACATACGCGAATCTGAAGAACCGTTCGACGGAAGGGGAGGCCTACATTCCGAAGCGCTGTGGGAATGTGAACAGCGAGACGGCGTATGTTTTGGAGCGCTTTGGCGTATCCGCGCCGGAGTTCGTTTCCAACGTCGGGGCACAGATCAAGGATGTGGATTTCCGTCATACCGAGGGCATTTCCGGTGAAGTATCGTTAAAATGCGCCTGGGAAATGATGAAGGAGCTGAAAGTCGTTGCGCTGCCGGTGCTTTCCGGCTCGCATCTTGACGGTATGATCGTTAACGGTGACTTGGCGCGTACGTATATGGATGTGACGGACAACCGTGAGCTGTCACGTGCGAAGACGCCATATACGAACATTATCGAGACGGTTAAGGGCGTGCTGATCACCGGGGACCGGAACGCGGTTTTTGATACGGGAAGCGTTGTTGTTGCGGCCGGTAATTCCGCGACGATGCGTGAGTATATCGGTGAGGGCGACCTTGTTATCCTTGGGAATGTCGTGGAACGGCAGATGGTGGCATTGGAGCAGAAGCCGGCTTGTATGATCATTACGGCAGAAAGCTTCCTTCCGCCGGAGGTCGTGGAAGCGGCCATGGCGATCGACTGTGTACTGATCACCACGCCCTACGATTCGTTTACGGTGGCGCGGCTCATCAATCAGAGCATCCCGGTCGAATACTTTATGACGAAGGGGCAGCTGATCACCTTTTATATGGAAGATTACATCGACGATATTACGGATACGCTGGCGAAGGTCCGGCACAGGGCATTTCCGATCTTAGACCGCAACCATAACTATGTCGGTATGTTTTCCCGCCGGCATTTGCTTGAGATGAACAAGAAAAAGATCATCATGGTCGATCATAATGAGTTCTCTCAGGCCGTGGACGGGATTGAGGACGCCGAAGTATTGGAGATCATCGATCATCACCGCATCGGCGGACATCAGACGAATCTGCCTGTTTTCTTCCGTAATCAGCCGCTGGGCTGCTCGAATACGATCATTTACCATATGTACCGCGAGCGCGGCGTGGAGATCACGCAGCAGATG
>JAFSYD010000058.1 GCA_017443685.1 Lachnospiraceae bacterium
AGGAGGGAAATGATATGAGGAGGAGATTTTTAGCGTTGACGATGCTTGGCGCGGCGCTTTTTGGCATGGCGGCGATTAGCGGTATGATGGAAACCGCCGCTAATGATAAGGACAGCGCGGATGGCGAGGGCGGCAAGACGGATAAAGGCGGCAAAGCTGACAAAGACAGTAAGGGCGGCAAGGGCAGTAAAGACGGCAAGACCGGCAAAGACAGTAAGACCGGCAAGGACAGTAGGACCGGCAAGGACAGCGCGGCCGGCAAGAAGACCAAATCCGATGCGCCCGACTATTCCCGGCAGGAATGCTGGCTCAAGTTCCCGGAGATCACCAGGGATGTTGATGCGTTTTATATCTACTCGACGGCGTACGTTGAGTCGAGCTACGAAGAGGGCGCCCCGGATTACGCACCCCTCGACAACCCGGAGATGGTAGCGGGGGCACAGGACGAATATGTGACGAACGCAAGCGTGTTTGAAGACTCTGCCAATGTGTTCGTGCCGTATTACCGCCAGGCCGGTATACGGTTCGCCGGGGAGATCGCGGCCCGGACCGGGGACATCGACGCGGCGCTTTCCGGCGTCTCCTGTGACGATATAACCGCTGCGCTGGATTACTATTTTGATAACTATAACAACGGCCGTCCCTTCATCATCGCGGGCCATAGCCAGGGTTCGGCGATGGTCAGGTATTTACTTAAGAATTACTTTAAGGAGCATCCCGATTACTATGAGCGCATGGTCGCGGCCTACGCTATCGGCTACTCCATTACGAGGGACGACCTTGCGGCATATCCGTACCTGAAATTCGCGGCCGGTGAGAGCGATACGGGCGTCATCATAAGCTGGAATACCGAGGGCAGGCAGAACGTGGAGGAGAACGCGCATAACGCAGTGGTACTGCCGGATGCGATCAGCATCAATCCGCTGAACTGGAGGCTCGATGATACTTACGCGCCGGCGAGCGAGAACCTGGGATCGCTCGTGCCGAATATGGAGCTTATGAAGTATGAGATCGGTGACATCGGCGCGGACGCGCAGATTGTTCCCGGCCGCGGCGTGGTTTTAACGAACGCCAATGGCGAGCCCGCTCCATTGACCGATTTCTTCGGACCGCAGAGCTTCCACGAGGATGACTACACGTTATATTACAACAACATCAAGGACAACGTGGCAAAGCGCGTCGCGGCATATCTGGCGAGCCGGTAACGAAAGCCGGGTACTGTCCCGCGAACGAAGCGGGCGGCCGGCCCGAAAAGACCGGCGTCGCTTAACAGCTTCGGCATCCGCCCGGAAAGTGTAAGCCGGGAATTGAAGCACGGTTACATCAGGAGAAACAGCAGATGAAAAAAATTTTTACACTCGATGATTTTATGGTTGCGGTCGTTGCGGCGCTGGGGTATGGCTTCGGCGCAACCATCGCAAAGCTTTCCGGCTGGCCGACGGTTTTGTGTATGGTCTCCAGCATGGTTCTCGGCATTGTGTGTGAGATGGTGATCAACAGGATCGTCTTTTCCAAAACGGTGCAGAAAAAGCGAAGGTACCGGGTGATAACCTTTGTTTCGATCTTTCTGTTTTTTTTGGTTGCCCAGTGTGTTGCTGTCTTTTGGATGCGCGTATCCATGCTGGATTATCTGTTCGAACAGCTCATATATGTTGTCGGACTTCCCGCGCTCGGCTTTGTTTTGAATCTGTTCATCCGCGGGTTTCGCGTCCGGCAGATCAAAAAGCGCTACGGGGACGGAACGGGCGGCTTTGTTTTCGATATGAAAAAAAAGGAGATCGAGGAAGCGAACAGGCAAAATCAGCCCATCCTGGGGGAATACGATACCGACCTGGCGGTAAAATTGCGAACCGGTACCTATGTCGGGAAAAAGCAAAAGAAATGCATTTCCTACCAGGGGATTCCCTATGCAAAGCCGCCGGTTGTCGAGCTTCGCTGGAAGGCGCCCGAGCCGCTTCCCCCATCGGACGGCGTATTTGAGGCGGTAAACCTCGGCGCCTCCGCCATACAGGTCGATCGAAAGGGATCGATCCTGAAGCATCACAGACAAAGCGAGGATTGTCTGTACTTAAATGTTTGCGTCGGTACGCAGAAGACAAAATCCAAAAAGCCGGTTCTTGTGCTGTTCCACCATGGTGATTTTACTTACGGCGGATCCGCCGAGCCCTTTCTGGCCGGTGATGATTTCGTAGAGGATCATCCGGACATCGTGTTCGTAAGCTTCAATTATCGGCTGGGAATTCTCGGGTTTATCAATTTTTCCGAGGTTCCGGGCGGCGAGGCATATCCGGATACGACTAACCTCGGCCTGCTCGATCAGATCGCGGCGTTGGAATGGATCAGGGATAATATCGCTGCTTTCGGCGGTGATCCCAGGCGGGTTGCGGTACTCGGCTTTGATTCCGGCGCGGTCTCCATCTGTCTGCTTGCAGCCAGCGGAAGGGCAAAGGGGCTGTTTTCGAAAGCCTTCATATTCAACGGCAGTCCGATGCATACGTATGATTCGCCGGAGGTCTCTAAGACTTTGGCAGCGGATCTGTTAAAAGAAACGCGGACACAGACGATGGAAGAGCTTTCCGCGCTTTCATCGGAAGCCTTAAAGGAAGCGGCGCAAAAGCTTTGCCAGAGAATGTGTGGGCCGACCTGTGACGGAGCATGGATCCCTGTTGACGCATACAGCGCTTTCCGGGAAGGGACGGCTTCCGGCATCGAGTTTGTCGTAGGCTTCCCGAGTTTTGAGATGCAGGTGCTGCGCGCCTTTGTCGGTGATGAACACTTTGAAGAACTTATGTCTGCG
This sequence comes from Lachnospiraceae bacterium, assembly GCA_017443685.1. Classification (GTDB taxonomy): domain Bacteria; phylum Bacillota; class Clostridia; order Lachnospirales; family Lachnospiraceae; genus RGIG4930. The sequence continues at coordinate 2,798 of JAFSYD010000058.1, forward strand.
GCAGTGAAAGAACTGCTGGAGTACATGGATCCGACGCTTTCGAATGCCGTAGAGGAGTATATCAAAAAAGAGACCGAGGGCGCATCCCTGACCGAGGCCAGATCGAAGCTGGTAGAACAGTATAACGCGCTGGGCATTTACCGCTTAGCGGTCAGATTATCGGAGGGCGGCAGTAAGGTGCATCTGATGTACTGGGATGAAAAGCCGCTGATCGAGAATCTCGGCTCGGGAACGGTGGATGCGGCGGCAACTCTGCTCGGCAACGGTGAAGCGTTGCGGATGTACGGCAGCGTGATGAATGAGGATCTGTCCGTGACGCTGCAGACGCTTTTACACAAATTCCTGACCGGCAATGCCCTGCAGCTGTATTCGAATGAGATCAAGGGAGTGGATGCTTTTGTCTGGAAGCCGTATCCCTCGGCGCTTGTTGTATCGGGTGAGAAGCTCCACTGCGAAAAGATCGCGGACCGGCTGACGGAGGTTGAGGGCTTATTTGACTTTTTGGTGACATAATATACGTAAACAGGGAACCTTCGGACCGAATATACGGTTCGGGAACATATTGTACCAAAGGAGGAAAATTACATGGGAAACAAGATCATCAGAGATGTATCGATCGCGCTTATCACCGGCACGCTGGCAGCCATTACCGGAGCTGCGGTCGTCGGTCTTGCGGAGGGGATCAGGGAAAGAAAAGGCAGTTCGTCCAAAGACGCCTCTGATATCATTGTACGCGAGCGCAAAAAGCAGGCGCGTTGAGACGGAAGGCCGGGCCGTTTTGGTCCGGCCGGTCTTTTTATGAAAAATGAATTCCCGATTCAAAAATTCCCCCACTTTGTGGTAGAATAAGAAAAAACGATTTATGCGGGTAGGCGATATGTCAGATGCAAAAATGATACAGTATAAAGCGGAGACCGTCATCCTCCGGGAGGGGGAGATTTGTCCGGAAATGTATAAGATCGTGCAGGGGCACGCGGAGGTCTATGTCGGCTATGGGACCGCGCAGGAGTCCCTGATCGGGATCCTCGGAAAAGGCAGCTGTTTCGGTGAATTCGGACTGCTTCTGCAAAAGCCGGCGATCTATACGGTGATCGCGTATTCCGATGTCTGTGTGCTGCGGATCACCGAAGGGGATATGGGGGATTTCGTCGCCGAAAACCACAAGAATATCATTGACATTATGCGTAATATGGCGAATACCATGATGACGATGCGGCTTCAGATCGATCTTTTCATAAAAGAGATCGAGGCGGGACAAAAGCCGAGCGAGAATACCCTGTTGAACGCAAGGAAAGCGATGCGGGCGTACGGAATGTACCGGTAGGTTCAGGAAGCGTCGGATTGGGTCGGAAAAAGGCAGGTATGATATGATGATCAGAACGGTTTTTGAGGATAACATATACGAATACGCGGACTACAAA